>JAOTYS010000270.1 GCA_029861795.1 Gammaproteobacteria bacterium
AACTACATGCTCGAAGTACTATTTGGAATCGCACTCCTTGCAGCAACCACACTCACCCTCTTGTCGAGCTTTAAATTAGTTTCGCAATCCTTTGAGTTCTGGCCGCCACCAAGTCCTCGGTCCTGGCAAAGCCACACGTTCCGTACATTGTTTCGTGTGTTTTTCTTTTCGTTGATTGCCATATCGATTCTCGATTTCGATAGAACCCAAGCTACATGGCAATACTTGGTCGGCACCTCCTTGCTGCTAACAGGTTTTGGCTTTGCCTTACGATGGACAAATTTCCTTGGCTGGGGAAATGCATTCGGTAGTACAGACGGACTTAGAACCGACGGGATTTATCTGTTCAGTCGAAATCCAATCTACGTCATTTCGATTGTCGGGATGATTGGCTGGGCGGTCTTGGTTGGTTCTTGGATGGTCACCACGCTGCTATCTATATGGGCTTGCTTGTACATCGCGGCGCCTTTTCCTGAAGAGCCCTGGATGAGAAAACAATACGGAGACTCTTTTGCTGCCTACATGTCACAAGTACCCAGATATGGTTCACTTTGTACGATCACGAGACAGGCTTTGACCAAACTTGAGCTCAAAATTCCACCCTTGGTGATCATCCTGATATGTGCGGGTGTAATGTACGGGTGTGCAATTGCTCTTCCACACACTTTCGTGCTCCCGTCAGAGTTAAGAATAATGCTCGTCTCTACCGCAGGCCTCACTGCATCTGCACTGGTTTTGGCTGCTCTAGTGACTTTCCGTAGACACGAAACAACGGTGAACCCTCTCACGCCGAATCGCACCAGCAGCCTTGTAACGTTTGGCATTTACGCGTTCAGTAGAAATCCGATGTATCTAGCCATGTTTGTTGCGCTGTTGGGTTGGGGGATCTACATCAGCCAACTGAGTTCGATTCTGGGCCTAGTTTTATACGTTACGGCAATAACACAAATCCAGATTGCGCCCGAGGAGCGGATCCTACGACAAAAGTTTGATGGTCAATACGCCGACTACCTTAAATCAACTCATCGTTGGTTAGGCCGTGCGCGGTAGTTCCAGTCGTGCGTGCATAAACCGATACAGCGCAGGAAGCACTAACAGCGTGAGCAGTGTTGACGAGATGATCCCTCCAATCACTACTGTTGCCAGCGGTCGTTGAACCTCGGAGCCAATACCCGTGTTGAGTGCCATTGGCACAAAACCCAGTGATGCTACCAAGGCTGTCATCAACACCGGCCGTAGACGGGTCAATGCACCCTCAACGATGCTCGCCTCAAGTGCGCCACCATCTTCAATCAGCCGCCGGATAAACGAGACCATGACAAGCCCATTGAGGACTGCTACGCCAGAAAGCGCAATAAATCCGACCGCTGCCGAAATCGAAAATGGTATGTCTCGCAAAAGCAGCGCAGCAATGCCCCCGGTCAGTGCAAGCGGCACACCACTGAAGATGATCGCCGCATCCTTTAGTGAACTAAGCGCCATAACCAGAAGGCCCATGATGATGATCAAGGTCACCGGCACGACGAGGCCCAGGCGCTGTGCTGCGGATTGCAGATTCTGGTAGGTCCCGCCGTACTCCACCCAATAACCAGTGGGCACATCGACCTGACTGCGAACCGCCGCTTGAATCTCAGCAACGAACGACCCCAGGTCTCGCCCACGCACATTAGCGGTCACGACCACGCGTCGCTTGCCGTTCTCCCGGTTTACTTGATTGAAACCGTTGACGAGCTCAATGGAAGCCACTTCGCCGAGCGGGATGAAATTACCTTCAGGGAGCACCAACGGTAAACGTGCAAGCGCGTCGGTATTCTCGCGCAGGTCATCGGCAAGGCGCACGACAATATCGAATCGCCGATCCCCCTCGTACAACTGGCTCGCGACTTGTCCACCCAGCGCTGTGCCAACAAGCGCTTGCAGATCAGCGATGTCCAGACCATAGCGGGCAATCGCTTCTCTATTCGGCAAGACCGTGAGCACAGGCAAACCGGTTGCTTGTTCAACGGCCACATCAGCAGAGCCAGGAATGCTAGATACGACGCCTTCAATGGCGTTACCGAGCGCAAGCAATTGCTCAAAATCGTCCCCGAAAACCTTCACCGCGACTTCCGCTCGAACACCCGCGATAAGCTCGTTGAACCGCATCTGGATCGGCTGTAAGAATTCATAGCGATTACCAGGCACCGGCTCGACCAATGCCTCAAGTTCGCTAACGAGCTCGAGTTTAGTCTTGTTCGGATTCGGCCACTCAGCCCGCGGTTTAAGCATGATGAAGTTGTCGGCAACGCTCGGCGGCATAGCGTCGGTCGCTACTTCAGGCGTGCCAATCTTAGCGAAGACCCGCTCTACCTCTGCAACATCGCGGAGCCTCTCTTCCAACATCTGTTGCTGACGAATCGATTGATCCAGCGAAGTACCCGGGATACGCAGCGCGTGCATGGCTATATCCCCCTCATCGAGGTTAGGCACGAACTCCATGCCAAGACGACTCGCACCCCATCCGCTCACCAGGACAAGTCCAACGGTAACTGCCATTACAACCCATCGAAAGCGAAGCGTTAGGCGCAAGATTGGCTCGTATAGCGACCGGCTACCACGGACTAAAACATTTTCACGCACGGTAATGGGGCGTCGAAATAGAATGGCAACACCTGCTGGTACAAAAGTAATGGACAGAAACATTGCGCTGAGCAGCGCAATCACAACGGTAATCGCCATGGGGTGAAACATTTTTCCCTCGATACCGGAGAGCGCAAAGATGGGCAGATACACGGCGGTAATAATTAAGACACCAAACAAGGCTGGTCTGATCACCTCATGCGTCGCTGAATAGACGACATCCAGACGCTCTTTGAGCGAGAGGGTTTTATGATCCGTTGCACTGAGGCGACGCATGCAGTTCTCGACAATGATCACTGCCCCATCGACGATCAAGCCAAAATCGAGGGCGCCAAGACTCATGAGATTTGCGCTGACACGGGTCTGTACCATACCCGTAACGGTCATGAGCATGGCTATCGGGATCACCGAGGCAGTCAGTAGCGCAGCGCGAATATTACCGAGGAACAAAAACAGCACGACAATCACCAGCAGGGCACCTTCAACCAGATTCTTCTGAACCGTTGCCAAAGTTTTTTCGACAAGCCCGGTGCGGTCGTACACCGGTGTCACGGTAATCCCAGGTGGCAATGACGGTCGGATCTCTTCGAGTTGTTCTCCAACTGCCTTCGCCACCGCCCGGCTGTTTTCGCCGATCAACATAAAGACCGTACTCATGACGACTTCCCGGCCGTTCTGGGTAGCGGCTCCCGAACGCAGCTCCTTGCCGACCAACACCTCCGCGACGTCACGGATTCGAATGGGTATGCCATTTCGTTCCGTGATCGACACAGCGCCTAACTCCTCCATAGAGCCAGCCTGTCCGGGTACACGCATAAGCCATTGGGCGCCATTGTGTTCAATGAACCCAGCACCCTGATTGCGGTTGTTGCGTTCGATGGCCCTAACGACATCCTCGTACGCAAGCTTATAAGCGAGCAGCTTAGCCGGGTCTGGTGCAACCAAAATCTCCTTTCTAAACCCACCAATCGGATTGATCTCGACTACACCTGGAACTCGCAGCAGCTGCGGTTTGATGATCCAGTCGTGTGCGGTGCGCAGATCCGTCGGGGTGATCTCGGTGCCGTCCGGATGAGTTGCACCATTGGGGGCTTCTACCGTGAACATGAAGATCTCACCCAGGCCTGTCGAGATGGGTCCCAAAGTTGGCTCAAGCCCCTGCGGTAGCGCAGCTTTGGCAGCGTTCATGCGCTCTGCTACTAACTGACGCGCAAAGTAAATGTCGGTGCCCTCTTCGAATACGATGGTAATCTGTGAGAGTCCGTAACGAGACAGCGACCGCGTATAAGAGAGTTTAGGCAAGCCAGCCATCGCATTTTCGAGCGGAAACGTGACGCGCTGCTCGGCCTCCAGTGGCGTGTAGCCCGGGCTGTGAGTGTTCACAACCACCTGAACATTAGTTATGTCAGGCACCGCATCGATTGGCAGTTGCGTGAAGCTCCATAGACCAAGACCAATTAGAAACAACACAGATGACAGCACCATGCCACGGCGTAGTAGGGCGTAACGGAGGATTTTCTCTAACATCATCCGCCCCCGTTAGTGATCGTGCGAAGCGCCGGACTTTTCAATGTCGGCCTTGAGCACGTAGCTATTGGTGGTGACGTAGCGCGTACCCGGCCGTAGCCCACCGAGCACTTCGACCCATACTTCGTCCTGACGACCGAGTTCGAGCATGCGCACTTCGTAGGTATCATCGAATTGAGCAAAGACCACGGTAAAGTCGCGAAATGGCTGCAATCCTGATCGGCGCACAGCGAGTGGTACTTCGGCTGTCGCTACTTCGATCTCGCCGGTTAGATACATACCGGCTGTGAGCATCCCCTCTGGATTCTCCAGCAGTACCCGAGCCGTTACCGATTGATTCTGGCCAGCAACCGGACTCAAGAGATCGATGGCGCCTTCGGCTTCTATCTCACCTATGGCGGTGCGGATCTTCACCGGAGCACCGATCTGAACGCGCGGCCGATCTGATGGAAACACCGCAAGCTCTGCCCAAACAACACGCGTATCGATAACGGTGAATAGTGTTCGGCCCGCTGTTGACTCACCTGCATTGGCGTGTCGCTCGACTATTGTGCCCGTGATCGGCGCAGCAATGTTGTAGCTGTTCAGGCTGTCGTTCGCCTCAACCGTCGCCAAGACCTGCCCTCTTTTTACCTCATCGCCAATCGACGCTTTGACCGATTGAACAACACCATCGAAGCGAGCCACGACGTGACTGACACTTTCCGGATTAGAAACGACCTGACCGTAGACCGTTACGTAGTCGCGAATGAACGCAGGTCCCGCTGCCTCGGCTGCGATTCCCGCTGCTGCGGCAAGGCCTGAGGAAATATTCGTTCGGCCTTCTAAACTATCGTAGTGCCACTGATGGCGAGCGCCTTTGTAGCGCGCGGCCACTTCAACCTCGAACGAGTGCGGCTCGTAAACTTCTGTGTCGCCGCGCAAGTATCCTCCTTCAGCCGCAAAGTTAATCTGATCCGTAATGCCACCGAGGCGTTTGAGGGCTATCGACAAATCGACATCAGAAGGGTCAACGGGCATACCGTCAGCCATGGCCCAAACGCGAAACTCAGGGGGAACACCGGTTTCGAAAATCGTGATCTCCAATGAGAATCCACCTTCTTCCAACAAGCGCCCGCCGTGCTGGCCAACTGCCTCACCGGAGTGCTCTTCGTGACTATTTGGCTCATTGCAGGCGCTAACGCTGAGGATCGCTACACAAATCAAAGCCTTGACGAAATGGTTCATAACGCATCTCCAGCTCTGGTCAGCGACGAATTCAGACTCACGCCGGTCAGTCGTTCGATCTCGATTACTTGCTTCAGGAAACCTACCGCAGCATCGACAGTCCTCGCACGGGCGGCAAGGTAGTCCGTTCGTGCTGCGCTGAGCTCGTAGAAGCTATAGCGGCCTGCCGCATAAGCACGTTCCGTTTCTCTGAGTGCCTGTTCAACTTTCGGCAGAATGTTGGTGTTGAATGTGTCTGCAACATGGCGACTGTGCTGCAGCTCTTGATACATCGCAAAGAGCACCGTCTGTCTTTGTATCAGCGCCTCAGATTGGCGCGCGGTCGAGAGTGCTAGCTCTGATTGCGCGGCCGCAATACGACCCTGGTTCTTGTTGCGAAATGCCAGCGGGATCGTGACTTCAGCTATGAGGGCGTAGTCATCGGTGAACTCGAATCGTCTGATACCGGTCGAGATGCGCCAGTCGGGCTTGGCAGCTAACTCAGCGAGTCGAATCTCGCTTTCCCGCAACCGTTGTTCATTGAAGAAGCGCTGATGATCAGGACTTTGTTTGAGCCGCTCGAGCAGCGATTCATAGGTCCCAGGATCCGGCAGTCGATCCAGGCTGCCAGCAATCGAAGAAAAACCCGGTGCCGGGTCAGCCCATTGCGCCGCAAGCCGATGCATGGCAACCAGCCGTTGGTGCTCAAGGTCTTCATAATATAGCTCGGCGCGCGCTAGATCGGCCTCAGCACGTGCGCGGTCTGCCGCAGGCGAGCGCCCGGCCTCAACGCGTTTCGCCGACATCGCAACAGTCGATTCAGCCAGCTTGATCGCTTCTTGCGCTTGCAGCAACTGGGCGTCGAAACTCAAACAATCAAGAAACAGACCTGCAGTTTCAGCCGCGACATCAAGCTGCCTGACTTCGCGCTGTGTTTCTGCTAGAGAGACCCCAGCATTGGCGGTCGCTACACGCTTGGCGCGTTTGCCGCGCTCAAGCACCCACTCGAGGCTGACGGTCAATTCCGCACTGTCTAACGCTGAAAAACGGCCGCCTCCGGCGAAATTC
>JAOTYS010000271.1 GCA_029861795.1 Gammaproteobacteria bacterium
TGCAGTAATGGCGTATTCGCGGAAATAGATGAGTTTCGACAGCTCGGGCTCGAAATTTAACGATCTGACCGCGCAACAGGCAATTCCATCTGCAGTTTCGACAGAGCGATGGCTGGCGGCGCAGAAATGGGAGCTGGAGTTCTGGAACAGACAGAACATCCCACCCGTGTGGTGGAAGAGAGTTCTGAGACCATTTTTGGTCATGATTGCCCTAAGGTCACCGAGACAAAAGACTGATCTAGATGATAGAAACCATTGGTGGGCTAAGCACTTTGATCAGTATCGAATTCTACCGACAGTCATAGAGAATGCGTGCGAGTTAGGATGCGGTCCCTATACAAATATTCGTATTATCCGAATAGATCGAAGAATCGAGAGTATCCATTGCAGTGATCCTTTGGCAAAGCACTATGTCAGATATGGCAAAGCGTGGTTAGCAAACGCTGTCAGGTCCGGACTGGTCAACTACGATTCACATCCGGCAGAACAATGTCCATATAAGAGCAATTATTTTGGTCTAACTGTGTTAATAAATGTACTAGATCACGTTCGGGACGCCGAGCAGTGTTTAAGGGAAGCAGTGCGGATCACTGCCGTTGGAGGCTACATAGTCTTTGGTCAGGACTTAACTGGACTCGACGATCGACGGCCGCACAATCCCGGTCATCCGTTCCTGTTGAACCATCGACAGTTGGAATCTTTTCTGAATGAGCATTTCGATACGCTTTTCTGGCGAATTGCGCCGCGAGAAGAAATGGCGGAACGGGATATGCATTACGGGGCACTTGTATACATTGGTCGGAAACGCTAATACGTCTCCGGCAAGTCTTGACAGATAGCAAACAGTATAAGTTCTGTAAAAAACCTTTTTGATCGTTGGAAGATAGAAATCCAGAACTAAAACAGGGCTATGAATCGGTAGGAGACTCGTGATTTCGGAACTATGCAGACTATAGCTTTCCATGCAAAGTAATTCTGAAATCATTGGGTGTGGGACTAGCTCTCCCCAGATTTCAGTTGTGATGAGTGTCTACAACGGTGAAGAGACGCTATCGGGCACGATTGAAAGTATTTTAGATCAACGTGGAGTGGATTTTGAGTTCATTATTGTCAACGACGGCTCTACGGATGGGGCGGGTGAGATTCTTAACCGCTATGCAGCTCTTGATAGGAGGGTGCGATTACTTTCGCAAGTCAACAAAGGGTTAACTGAAGCATTGGTTAACGGGTGTGCGAAAGCTCGAGGAAGGTATATCGCCCGCCAAGATGTTGGCGATCTCTCACTGCCGGCACGGCTTGATAAGCAACTGGAATCTCTAGAAGAGGACAGCAATGTTGTGGCCACTTCTTGTATTAACAGGTTTGTTGGTCCACGCGGGGAGTTTTTATATGAAGGGGGTTTGCTAGAGGATCCCACATTAGAGTTAATGTCTACTGATGTACATACAATAAGGGCTCCGATAGGCGCAAGTGCAATGTTTAGGAAGGATGACTATCAAATAGTCGGAGGTTATCGGCGTCATTTCCGCGTCGCACAGGATCTGGATCTATGGCTCCGGCTAGTAGAACGTGGGAAATGTACTATTGTCCCTCAGGTCTTGTACCAGTGCTTAGTATTCCCGTCGTCGATCAGTGGAACATTGCGGGATGAACAGGTAAGGGCGGCAAGAATTGCGATTGAATGTCGTTCTTTGCGTGCTGCTGGAAAATGTGAAACAGAGGCGCTGCGCAGACTTGAACAGCTCCGAGATAAACCCAGTTTTCTGAGGTTTAAGTGTGCTAATGGATCCTACTACATCGGGCGTTGTCTCCAGAATTCGGATCCTGCTAGAGCAAACACTTACTATCGACAAGCGCTTATGTATTGGCCTATTTACCCTAAAGCGTGGTGGCATTTGTTTAGAAATGCCGTGACTCGTTCATGAAACCATCCGTCTTTGATCGGGGCGGCCAGAAGAAGTCTTTATGTTGTATGAGTGCGATATGAGGGAAATTTGGAATCTTAAAACAACAAGGCATATTTGGAGCCAATATCACAATCAGTTGGATGGGAGAGGATTTTTCATAAGTAGGGCGGTTGAGCAATTGGGCTCTGGTACCCCTGATCCGCGACTGCTAGTCTCTGCCAAACCCTAGACACGGTATGGAATTTCTTTTCGTACTCGGTGCTTTCCTTCTCATCATTTGTTTTTTCGAATGGCGTTTGGGATTGCTTATTGTACTTATTGTTGGTTTTGCACAGGATCCATTAAGAAAACTGACACCAGGAGAACCCATATCTTATGTGGTTCTCTTTATGCCGTTTGTTTTCGCTGTAATCCTCGGTTTTAAGAATCGTGGAAACAAAATTTCATTAAGTCACTTTTTTGAGTATCACCCAGCAACTCGGACTCCGATACTCCTGTTTATTGGGGTCGTTTTATTGGGGATGGCAGTGGCTTTTGTAAGAACGAGCAACGTGATTATTCCTGGGATTGGGGGTCTAGCATATCTTACTCCTCTCATGGGAATCTTATTCTTTTATCACTATATTCGTACTGAGGTGAATGTTGTCCGCTTATTTCAGTTGTACATAGTAGTTGCTTCGGTTATGGGGGCAGGCATCTATTTGACCGTTTGGGGTTTTGATTGGGCGATTCTAGAATCAGTTGGAGAAGGGCTTTATATTTATCCTCAAAGTGGCGGTATCTATAAATTGCCTTCAGGTCTGTTTCGAGCGCCTGAAGTGGCTGCGTGGCATGTGACTACGGCGATGTGTCTTTTGATTGTCCTGGTTGTGTCCCGCCAGTGGAGACTAGGGATGGTCGTGGCGATATTAGTTGGACTATTTCTGCTAGGGGCGTCATTCTTGACGGGTAGGCGGAAGATGATAATAGAAATATTGATATTCGTGAGTGTATATGGGGCTTTGTTGGCTTACTTTGGGCGAGGGGCTAGAAAGTTGTCCGCGTTTCTACTATCAGCTGGACTATCGCTCTTCGCTCTGGATAATTTGATTCTGCCCTTAGAACAGCAATCTGGATTCCAACCGATTATCGATCGAAGCTCGACACTTTTTGATGAAGCATGGGGTCGTTTCAGACTAATGACCTTAGAAAGCTTTAGATGGGTAGTCAATAGACACGGGTACATTGGGACTGGGGCAGGAATGGCAAGTCAGGGAGCCCAGCACTTTGGAGGTGGAAGTGCATTGGTGGGCGGCAGTGGGGAAGGTGGAGTGGCAAAGGTGTTTACGGAGCTTGGGGTGATCGGGCTATTGATGTTTTTCTGGGTCACGGTTGCACTGGGGGTGGCAATGTGGCGCAGTATTTCAAATGCTGCGAAACAAACGGCCGGTTCCCCTATGGTGTCATTGACCGTCGGGTTGTGTTCACTGATGGTTGCCAATTTTGCAGTTTATGTTTCTGCGGCGCAGGTCTTTGGTGATCCGTTCATACTGCTCTTGCTAGGGATGATGGTTGGCAGCGTGCTGTCTTTACCGGTTGTGTTGGAACGCCAGTCCATGGAAAAGATCACAATCGAGCATCCAGTGTGGATCGGAAACCGATGACGCCTCGGGCGGGCGAGAAGAATCAACCTAAATAGCTTCTTCTTCAGACTTCCTCTGCAGCTATTCAACAACATATGCGCGATATCTTGAAGGTCGCTATTTGCGCTTCTCACCCTATTCAATATCACGTTCCATGGTATCAGCAGTTAAGCAAATGTGCCGATATTGAGCTGTCTGTCTACTACATAACGATACCAGACGAGGTGGAGCAGGGATGTGGTTTCGGGAAGTCCTTCGCGTGGGACATTCCTATGCTTGAGGGCTATCAATGGAAGATGTTAAAAACATATAAGGCGAAGCCACAACTAAACAAATTCTTCGACACGAGGCTTCAAGGTCTCACGGAAAGGCTGAGAGAGAATCGGCCTGATGCACTTATTGTGAGTGGATGGCATACCTTCGGCCTTATTCAGGTTGTCTTCGCTTGTAGTCAACTTGGAATTCCAAAGTTAGTAAGGGGTGACAGTAATTCGTTAGTCGTTCGTCCGAAGTACAAACGAATCGGGCATAGAATACTGATGAAACTTTATGATGCCTACCTTGCAGTGGGCCTTCTTAATAGAGAATTCTACGTTCGTAACGGAGCTCCCAACCATCGCATCTTTCCGTGTCGGCACTGTGTAGACAATAATCGATTTGCTGAGCAATCGCATAGGTTAGCCAGTTTACGGGAAGAGATTCGCGCTAAGTGGCATATCCCAGAGAGTTTTTTCTGCTTTCTTTTTTGTGGAAAACTGGAACCAAAGAAAAGAATTTTTGATGTAATGGATGCTCTCGATATGTTAAGAAAGCGGTACAAAGGCGTACATTTGTTAGTTGTGGGTAGTGGAGAACAAACCGCGGCTGCAAAGGAACGCGTTAGGAGGTCGGGGCTCCCAGTGACATTTGCAGGATTTTTAAATCAAACTGAGGTTGCTCATGCTTATGTATCTGCAGATTGTCTAATACTACCTTCAGATTATGGTGAGACTTGGGGCCTCGTAGTCAACGAGGCCATGGCTTGTGGCCTGCCGGTTATCGTTAGTGATCGTGTAGGTTGCCGATCAGACCTAATCCTCGAGGAGCAGACAGGGCTGTCATTTCCCTGCGGAGATATACGAGCGCTCGCTCACCGGATGTATGTGATGGCATCAGATCGGGAAGGGTCGAAACAAATGGGACAGCGCGCAAAGCAACTTGTGATGAGTGAATATTCGGTAGAGAAGGCTGTAGAAGGAACTGTGGATGCAATTCGATCAGTCGCTGCAGTGTGATGAGACTGAAATTTTGACGATCCGAAGCTGCTGCTAACTGGACTTGCGAATTCTCCACATAGTACCCACTTACCACCCTGCGACTAGATATGGTGGGCCCATTTACTCTGTTCATAGTCTCTGTAAGGCGCTGGTCGCATCGGGAAACGAGATTCATGTTTTTACGACCAATGTGGATGGAAATGGTGAATCAAATGTTGCACTGTCGACGCCTATTGATATGGACGGAGTTAATGTTTGGTATTTCCGCTCAAATATCTCGAGGAGGTTATATTGGTCGACCGGTATGAGGAAAGCACTACAGGAGCGTGTAGGTGATTTCGATTTGTTACATCTGCATTCGGTATTCCTTTGGCCTACCTCGGCGGCCGGCAGAGTCGCTTGGAACGCAGGCATACCATATGTGATTTCTCCGAGAGGAATGTTAGTAAAGGGTTTGATTCGAAAAAAGAACGCGATTGTCAAAACGGCGTGGATTGGGCTGGTAGAAAGGAGAAATATTGAATGTGCAAACGCTATTCATGCCACGTCGACTCTCGAAGAACGGGAGTTACGTAAATTCGGATTTAGGTTTCCTACGTTTGTTAAGGTGCCCAATGGAGTATCTATCGAAAATGGCGTCGACATTACGAGTGGACATATCACGGAAGGCCAACGGCCAGTTCCTGAGGAGCCGCTGATTCTCTTTATTGGAAGGATAAACTGGAAGAAAGGTCTTGAGCAGCTTATTAAGGCCATGGATCGCATCAGGGCGGGGGTCCTAGTGATCGCTGGTAATGACGAGGAGGGTTATCAACTTCATCTACAGCGGTTGGTCACGCGTCTGAATTTGTCTACGCGGGTTAAATTCTTGGGTTTCGTTGGCGGAGTAGAGAAACTCGCGTTGTTACGAAGGGCGCAATTACTTGTATTGTCGTCGTGCAATGAAAACTTCGGGAACGTAGTGCTTGAGGCTATGGCGCAGGGAAAAGCTGTTGTGGTAACGCGCGGTGTAGGTGCAGCGGAAATAGTCGAGTCTGAGGGGGCAGGAATTGTTTCAGAAATAGATCCGGAGTCACTGGCCGAAAGCATACGTTGCCTGATAGAAGATCCAGCCCTGGCTGCTAGAATGGGCGCCAGGGGCAAAGCAGCGATCCGGGAGCGCTACACATGGGAGATAATCGCGAGTCGGATGGAAGGTGTTTATAGAGAAGTTGTATCAAATTAGTCAGGTTTCAATGCAACAATATCGCGCTAATGCGTAGTGAAATAGGCATGGCGTCAGATCCTCCGATTAGCGTAATGATATTTACACTAAATGAGGAGATTCATTTGCCATTTGTCATGGAATCCCTCAGATGGTGCACGGATCTCATTGTTGTGGACTCCTTCAGTACCGACCGAACAGAAGCGATTTGTCGACGCGCAGGTGTGCGATTCTATCAGAATAGATTTGAAGGATTTGGCGCGCAACGGAATTGGGCGTTAGAGAATATTGATATGCAGAACAATTGGGTGTTGTTACTCGACGCCGATGAGCGTGTGCCGCCGGCTCTTGCGGAGGAGCTAATTGACATAGCTCGCAGCAACCCTCCAGACGTTGGAGCGTATCGGGTCAAGCGCCGATTCTACATGTG
>JAOTYS010000272.1 GCA_029861795.1 Gammaproteobacteria bacterium
ATTTCCACTTATTGCGATTTGATCGCCATTGTCATCCACCTCTGTCAGTAAGACGCGGACCTTTCTGTGGGCGTCGCCTTGCATCACGAATACCACCTCATTGTCCACGGCGAGCTCCAAATCATAAGCCAATTCAAAGGTCATTGAGTCTTTGCCTCCGCTGGTACGAGTTATTCCCGAATGATAATTCGATACCGAGCATACTGCTACTGCGTACAATACCCTAGCGCGGTGCCGATGATAGAATGCAAAGACTTCGGACTTTTGGCCCTGATAGCGAGGGCTCAAACGGCCTTATGTGCAGACGTACGGAGAAAAGCGATGACTCCTTCAGAACTTATAGAGACCTGGTTGACAGAGTGTGGAACCAAGGGGATGGCTCATTCATTGACGAAGCCTTGGCCACAGAGTGCACAGTCACTGGGCGCTCAGTGGCCTTTTATGCCGATCTCGGATTCGATCTAGTGACGGATGCTGGATTCGCTGATGGTCATCCCATCATTATGAAGCACCCCAGTGGCGTTGTGCTAAATCTGCTGGGCCCAGCGACAACATCGGAAGCAACGAATATTCTCATGGATGTCGACGAGAAGTATTCAGGTTACACACACATAGCGTTAACCGTGGACTCTCTGGACGCGGCCAAAGCATTTATGCACCAGCATAGTATTGAGATTACAGGTTCTTTCAGCTTCGGAAATATGTCCGCTATCTTTATCCGCGATCCAGATCGAAACGTTATAGAACTAGACGCCTGCGGTGACACTGAGTCGAGTGATTCTGCTGGATACTCCGCTCACCCATAGCAATCGCCACGCACGTGGATCGAGAAGAAGGATCAGTGTGGCTGGCCTCAAAAAGGAACGCGAATGACGATTCAGATCAAGCGTGTGTATGAGGAGCCTGAGGATAGTGACGGCTGCCGGATTCTGGTTGATCGTTTATGGGCACGAGGACTGTCGAAGGAAAAAGCCAAGATCGACTTCTGGGCGAAGGACATCGCACCTTCCACGGAACTAAGGCGTTGGTACAACCACGACCGGGACAAATGGTCTGAGTTTAGATCTCGCTACTTCGATGAGTTAGCCGCAAACCCGGATAAGGTTGAAGAGCTTATGGCATATGTCAAGGCTGGTACTGTGACCTTTCTGTTCAGCTCGAAAGAGGAGCGGCTGAATAACGCCGCAGCCTTAAGGGAATATATTGAGTCTGGAACTTGACGCGATAGCCGCATTCGATTACGCGAAGTTACGCCAGAGCAATACCCAAACAACAGTGCACTAGATCCCACTACCTCTAAATCCTGGAAAAGATTGCTTCATGAGCAAAACGTTACAAAAAAGCAAAGTACATTCTGCACCAACAACCGATTGGTCAACCTGTGGTGCCAGAAAGTTCTACCTTCCAAGCGTCCGGAATCCGGGGAAGCTTACGATACCGGTAAGCAGTATCATACTTGCAAGCTGCCCTAACCGATTCGCCGCACTCACCCGCCTCGAAACTCAAACACCTTTTTGGGTCTGATGATGATAGTCGCATCGTCGTGATCGCCGGCATCATATATCGCCATAAAGTTGTCAACACGATCTGGACCCAAATAGCGTAACGCCACTTCGTATTCTTCCTCTCGGGAAAATCCCGGCCCCACCTCGGCCTCTCCCTTGATCATAACCGCGTGGTACGGCGGTTCTCTCTTATCCAAGACAACCATCGCCTTGCCGGTGCGCTCAACGTTTTTGCACTTCTGCGAGCGACTCGACGTGGTGATCGTGATAACACCATCGTCATAGCGGTACCACATGGGTATGGCGTGCGGCCAATCCCCAGGACCGGTGGTGGCAAGCACACAAATTTGAGTTTGTTTGAGCAGTTCATCGATTTCTTTTGACAACTTCATTGGCTCGTCCTCATTGTCTCTGCGAGCAAGAAAACGGGATCAGATCCCCACATGGGTCGCGGCAAGATGCCGCTCCTACCAATGATATTTGTGGGACAGCAGTGGACCTACCCTGGTTTGTCGCTCGGAGCCGAATCAAAAGGGCCGCTCCTATACATACTAGCATTAGGATCCATCGCCGACCCCGCGATCGATTCGGTCTTACTCACCAGCAGTCTCTACTGCGTTTTCCAGTCGACGCCCTGCTCGTAGGCATGGGCAGCGCGATAGATGGCCGTCTCGTCGTAGTGTTTGCCGATCAGCATCAGCCCGACCGGCAGGCCGTCCGACATACCGCACGGCACTGTCATCGCCGGATGACCAGTAACGTCGAACGGCGCGGTGTTGGGCAACATCTCGAATGCTCGCTGCAGGATCTCGGGGATCGGTGCGTTTTCCTCGGGGATCGGCGTTGCCGTAACCGGCAGGGTAGGCATCAATAACAGATCGTAGTCTTTTAGGGTCGCGTCGTAGGCGGCGCTCAGTTGGCGCGCCAGATTTTGCGCCTTGGCATAGTAATGGCCACGGTAATTCCGCACCATGTGCCAGCCCAACAACATGGTGGTTTTGAGGGTGTCCGAAAGCTCGTCCGCGCGGTTGCGCCAAGCACTGTGAAAGTCGAGCAGACTAGTGACGTAAAGACCCTTCCAATTGAAGCCATAGCCATTGCCCATCATCATCTGTACGGTGGCACCCTCGGCCGCGATCGGCAGCCAGATCGGCAAACCCATGAGGTGCATCGGGATCGAGACCTCGTCGACCGTGGCGCCTAGCCCGCGCAGTGCCTCAGCCGCATGCTTCACCTTGGCATCGACTTCAGTATCGCTGTTGGCATGGCCGAAGCCCTCGTGTACAACGGCAATGCGCGTTCCGGAGGCGCCCTGGCCTAATACTTCGGTGTAGCTGTCAGCCTGAATGCCGTGTTGGCGTGGGTCGAGCCCATCCGGGCCTGCAAGGACCTCGAGCATGAGCGCGTTGTCGGTCACGCTCGCACTCATTGGCCCGGTGTGATCGATGGTCAATTCGATCGGCATGACCCCGGTGTAGGGCACTAGGCCGTGAGTAGGCTTCATGCCATAGATGCCGCAATAGGAAGATGGGATGCGGATCGAGCCGCCTTGATCACCGCCGATCGCCATATCGACCTCACCCGCGGCGATCAGCGCAGCGCTTCCGGACGAAGAGCCGCCTGCGGAGTAGCCGCGTCGGTGCGGGTTGTGCACCGGGCCGGACGAACTGGTGTGGCTGCCGCCTGAGAAGCAAAAATATTCGCACACCGCTTTACCGAGGATGGTACCGCCTGCATCCAGTATCCGGGTGACGATGGTCGCATCGACGTCCGGCACGTAACCTTCGAGGGTGGAGGCGCCGTTCATCATCGGCACGCCCGAGACGCAGACGTTGTCCTTGATCGCTATCCGCTTACCTTTAAGCTTGCCGGTGGACGCGCCCGCGATGGTGGTCTTGACGTACCAGGCGCCGAGTCGGTTTTCTTCTCCGGCGGGACGGTAGCCCGGTGTGCGCGGATACTTAACTGGTGGCAGCTCCTGCGGCATCCGATCGACCGCATTGTAAGCGTCAATGTTTGGCCGCATCGCTTCGAGATGCACCGCCAGTTCTTCATCGCTCATGGAGAATCCGAGTTCGTCTGCAAGTTCTGCTAACTGCGCCGGTGTCGGCGCCTTCACCGTGCCAAGGGTCATGGTTGCCAATCCTCCTTTGTTGCCGTTGCGATTGATAGCGTAACAGTGGTCGGCCGTCGATGCACGGGTGCGACGCGCGCCCGCACAGCGCACAGTAACGATCAGTGTATCGTTGTTCCAGATGCTAAGCACGCGTGTTAGTCCAGCCGCTATGATTTTGTATGTATGCTCCTCTCTCTTGCGGCTATGCAACGTTGCGCATTATGGTGTCCAATGGACAAAAGTGATAAAAGGGCCGATGAGTACGCATAACTCCGATTTTCCACCGAATCTCTTTATCTGCTTTATGGAACCGCGCCAACACCAGCTGAAAGACAGCCGCATTCTTCTAATTTGCGAGGCGGAGGTGGAGGACGCTCGAGCCGTTCTCGAATACCTTCAAGGCGTTTGCGATGAATCGGAATTTCTGATCTTTGGCCCCGGCGAGTTCGAATTGGGCGAACTGGAAGAAGAGGAATTTCTAGGGAGATGTCTCGCGTTGGACAACCAACTGTGCATACTCGGCACGATAGACGATGCAATTGTTGCTGCTTTGAATTTTTCAACGGGCCGCCGACCGCGTATTCGACACAGTGGTGAATTTGGGATTTCGGTGCGAAAATAGCATTGGGGACTCGGAATTGGCTCATTGATGCTCGACGCCCTAATGACTGGTCGAGGCGAACTCAAATCGTGAAAAAAGTTAGTCTGCGTGTTCGTACGGACAATCAACGGGCCATTTTGCTTTACCAACGCAAAGGGTTTGTAAATCACGAGTCGCGATGAGATATTCTTGGACAGTAAGTATTTTGATCAGCACCGGATGGGGCTTGAGTTGGAAGATTAAAGGGAGCGGTGACAAATTTGTTACGTTTTGTCAATGTGGGGCGGATGAATACGCCCTCTCCAACAACTTCAAGAGTGGCGACCATTCTTAGCGGAATACCACTAACACTGTTTCTAAGGAGGCGTTCACTGTGACAGGCAGTTCCTTGTATTGCGAAAGCATCATGTCGCTCGCAAAGCAGATACGGCAAGGCGAGCTGTCACCGGTAGAGTTGACTGAACACTATTTGCAGCGAATACAAGCGCTGGATGGACGCCTAAATGCATTTCGTCTGGTGTGCGCGGACAAGGCATTGGCGGATGCGAAAGTGGCGGAGCAAATGTTGCATTCGGGGAACGATCTCGGTGTGTTACACGGTATTCCTTATGCGGTTAAAGATCTTTTTGATGTCGCAGGTCTGCCGACTTCGGCCGGGACTCATTTGTTAGAGAAAAACATCGCGCAGCACAACTCGACGGCGGTGGATAAGTTATCTCAGGCGGGGATGATCTTGTTGGGCAAAACCAACACCGTACAGTTTGCCTATGGCGGTGTAGGGCTTAATCATGACCATGGCACCCCACATAATCCTTGGCACGCGGCTCATCACGTGCCGGGAGGTTCTAGCAGCGGTTCTGGGGTCGCGGTTGCAGCGGGCATGGTGCCCATGGCATTGGGGACGGATACCGGCGGCTCGGTCAGAATCCCGGCTTCGCTTTGTGGTGTGGTCGGTCTTAAAACCACGGTGGGTCAAGTCAATCGAGCGGGGGTGTACCCGTTGAGTCAGACTTTGGATACAGTGGGTCCTCTGACAAAGACTGCTGCGGACGCGGCACATGTCTATCAATGGCTGCAAGGTCCTGATCCCGACCCCTACGAACCTGTAGGACTCGCTACCCAGGACGTGATCAGCGATCTTGCCCAAGGTGCCAACGGATTGCATGTCGCCTTTGCCGAAACCACTTTCTGGGACGATGTAAATCCGGAGGTCGAAAAGGCCGTGCGTGCCTGCGGCGCGGTCTTCACCGAGCTGGGCGCAAAAGTAAGTAGCATAGAATTTCCCCACGCCGCACAGGCGCTGACCTTTAATCCGCGGGGGCTGGCGCTCGCGGCCGAGGCCTATACTAATAACAGAAAGTGGATCGAGGATCATTTTGACGAACTGGATCCAGTGGTGGGAAGCCGCCTGATGGTCGGGAAAGATGTTGGTGCGGTTGAATACCTGCAGTGCCTCATGGATTGGCGCGTCTTGCGTGGCGAGGCCCTGGAAGCGTTGCAGGGAGTCGATGCGTTGTTGGTGCCGGCGACAATCACACCGGCCATGCCCTTGACAGAGATTGACATCAATAGTGACAAGTACAAACGGTACAATCTTGCTTACCTTCGTAACACTGTCATCGGCAACATATTGAATTTTTGCGGGCTGGTAATGCCGTGCGGTTTTACGGAATCGGGATTACCGATTGGGTTGATGATTTATGGCAAACCCTTTGCTGAAGACATCGTGCTCAGATTGGGATACGGTTTTCAGCAGGCCACTGATTGGCATCTGAAAACACCAGATTTGTCTTTTGTGATGGCGAGTTGATTTCGGTGATTGTTAGTTCCTGCTGAGTCATTCAGTTTATGGGTTTGTTAATAGATTCAAGGTCGGACTTTACACTCGATAATTTTCTCCATGTCGCCTGGCAAGGGGAGAGTGTTAGCTTAAGTCAGCAATGTAAGCAGCAAATAAAGAGTTGTAGAGCAGCGTTTCTCGATCTGCTTGATAGTGATCCAGATATCACCATTTACGGCGTCACCACAGGCTATGGACAAAACGCGAAGATAAGACTTGCTCGTGAGGAACGTCAGGTCCACGCTGCGCGTCCGCTTCATGCCATCATGGTGAGTTTTGGCGAGCCCCTGGCAGAGCGCGTCACGCGAGGAATCGTGTTCGCGAGGCTTGCTAACTTTGTAGAGGGACAC
>JAOTYS010000273.1 GCA_029861795.1 Gammaproteobacteria bacterium
CGTGGACAATGATGGTCTCGGGTCTACGCCACGCACGCAGCAAACGATTAATGTCTTGGTGGTGATGGAACGGATTACCTCCCAGCCAGTAGACCAACCGAATTTCTGGGTAGCTATGGCAAATACCGTTGTAGTCGAATGCAGTCCCGGGGTGGAGAAGCATATCCGCAATGCGCGCCACCGGAATAAAACTCTCCACCGGGTTCACACCTTGATCGAGCGCGGCCCAACGCAGGTGCCCGGCTTGATTGCCTATGCTATTGACCGCGGCGTAGCCAAACCCCACTCCGCCCCCGGGCAAGCCAATTTGTCCGAGCATGGCCGCTAAGGTCACGGCCATCCAATAAGGTTGTTCGCCGTGATGTTGCCGGGTCAAAGACCAGCTCACAGACAACATGGTGCGCCCACCCGCCATCCGCCGCGCGAGCTCACGAATTATCTCGGCTGTTAATCCCGAGATGGCTGCCGCCCAAGATGCATCCTTGGGCTGGCCATCATCATGCCCCAGAAGATACTCAAGAAAAGGATCGACGCCTACGCAATGGCTGCGCAGAAACTGCCAATCATGGAGGCCTTCCACCACCAAGGTATGGGCTAAGCCCAACATGATCGCCACATCTGTATTGGGCACGGGGGCAAGCCATTGCGCATTCAAAAAATCATCAACGTCGCCCTTCACTGGACTGATGTTGACGAATCCCACCCCCGCTGCCCTCGCAGCGCGCATGTAGTCCCGTTGCACATGCCGTCCGGAGCCGCCAGCATTAATTTGACTATTCTTGAGTGGCAAGCCCCCGAATGCGACCACAAGATCAGTGTGATCAATAATTGATGGCCAACTGGTGTGATGTGCCAACAAACGGTGAAGATCGCCAAGGACGTGGGGCAAAATCACCTCACCCGCAGCAAAACTGTATGTATCCACCGAACGGGTGTAACCGCCTAGACAGTTCAAGAAACGATGAACCTGACTTGGAGCGTGATGAAAACGTCCTGCGCTGGCCCAGCCGTAGCAACCCGCAAATATCGCGTCATTACCGTGTAACTCACACACCCTCTTGAGCTCGTTTGCAACCAATTCCTCGGCTTCATCCCACGATAACGCCACAAATGGTTCCGCGCCGCGCTGACTGCGATCTGACTGACATCCTCGTTCTAGGAAACCACGGCGTACCATAGGCCGGCCGATACGACATGGGTCGTCCAAAGTATCCAACATTCCCTGGGCGATTGGTGACGGATCAGGGTCCCCTTCCACCCCATGAATCGCCACCACACGTCCATCTCGAACTTCCGCCCGATACGCACCCCAGTGGGTCGCCGTCATCTTGTATTGACTAGATTGCATCGTTGCTATTTGGCCCTTTTCGCTCGCTTCGAGTCGGCTCCAGAGCTGATGCTAGCTTTGTGTCACCATACGGCTAGATCCAACTCATTGCACAAAGCAGTGTAATATTCCAGCGCCGGTGCACACCAGTAGCAGACATGCACTTTGTGCATCAGACTCATATTCGTTGTGACTGCTTAAGGCTACAGAAGGAAATGGTACACCAAACCGAGAAACGACTTCAGAATGTCATATCGCACCGTTTAGCCGTGCCGCTGTTTATGGTCTGCGCAAGCCTTTTATCGTTACACACATTCGCCCAGCAACATATATTGGGTGACATTGTAATCGACCAACCGCGGGCGCGACCCACCCCACCGGGGGTGTCCACCGGGGCAGGCTACATGACAGTCACGAACAATGGTGACATTGCAGACAAGTTGCTCGCTACGGTATCTGAAATTGCCGAGCGCGTAGAGATTCATACGCACACAATGGACGAAGATGTCATCAAGATGCGCAGGGTGGAGAACTTAGAAATTCGCGCACACGGCTCGGTCTCTTTGTCACCGGGAGGACTTCACTTGATGCTCATCGGACTGCAACAACAGTTGATAGTTGGACAACATTTTACAGTTGATCTCGTATTTGAACGCGCCGGACCCACCACCATCGAAGTCGTCGTAAAAGAGGTTGATGCAAACATGTAGAAATACAAGCTCAGCATTGCTGTGCCGGGGGAATGATGCCTAGGGAGAGACAACGGCCTCGTTCGCAAGCTCGAAGAGCATGTGTCCTCAGGATCCATTTCCTTACGGAAAAGCACTTGGGAAGATAGAAATCACTCACTTTGCCATCGATCCCGCATTCCCCGCATTACCAATTCGGTGAAGCTGACGATACCTACCACTTCGCCCGCCTCAACCACCGGCGTTCGGGTGATCTGAAACTGTTCAAGCAGACGTGCGCAATAGCGGATATCCATGACCGGATCGACGGAAAGAACAGGCTTTTGCATGACCTCGTAAACATTGACGCGCTCGGGTGCCTGGTCCTTTGCTAGAACCTTGCGGGCAATATCCGAGATCAGCAACATACCGTATTCATCATCATCATGTCTCTTCTTGACGATTAGGCATTTGTTGTCGGGATAACGCATGCCATTGAGCACGTCTCGAATCGTCATCATTCCATCGATCATATCAAAATCGGTTTGCATGACATCTCTAACGCGCACGATACGTCGTTCGCTCATATTTCCTCCTCCACCCGCGGGGTCAATACCTGGACTTGATAACTCACTCCAACCGCATCCTCGACGTCGAGCTGGAAAGCGATACCCCTGCCTTTTTCCCCCATATGCGCAACCTCTTTGATGGTTTCTAGAATTGCGCGGGCAAGATGTTCTTCGACCAAAAATAGCAACATATCCCGCTGGGTCTCCAGCGTTAAACCAAAAAATGTCTTGGCCGTGTCCACGCCCTCTCCTCGGGCGTGACTGACCAAAGTCGCACCCGTGGCCCCCGCTTTACGTGCAGCATCCATGACGATATCTGTATGGTTGTCCTCAACCAACGCTATGATGAGTTTGAAGTGCATAGTCTATCCTCCACACAAGTCAGCAGTTTGATGTTCCACGCATCCATTTTGTGATCTGCGCATAAGCCAGCACTGCCATAATGGGAAACACGCTGGCAAAGGCGATCAACCCGAAGCCGTCCACCACCGGATTACGTCCAGACACGCTACTGGCTAGACCGAGACCGAGGGCGGCCACCACAGGTACTGTCACCGTCGATGTGGTAACGCCGCCCGAGTCGTAGGCGAGCGGTATGATGGATCGGGGCGCGTAGATCGTCTGGGCGATTACCACAACGTAGCCGGCAATGATGAAATAGTGCAGTGGTGTACCGGTGACGATGCGAAATGCCCCTACCGCAACACCTATGGAGACACCCACAGCAACGGCAATACGAAGCCCCCACACTGTGATAGCACCCGCAGAAACCTCTCGTGCCTTGATGGCAACTGCAATCAATGACGGTTCTGCAATGGTAGTGGTGAACCCAATTGCTGCAGCAAACAGGTAAACCCAGTAATAGTCACTCCACACAACGCTTCCGCCTGATTCCCCACTGGCACCACGTATAGATGGATCAGTGAGTTCTGTTGCGAGCAACTCTCCTAATGGAAATAAGGCACGCTCGAGTCCCGCCAGAAACAAGGCTAGACCCAGCACCACATATGCAAAACCAATGGCAAGACGGCGCGGGTTTGCGATCGGCTGGCGAATAACCAACACTTGAAACCCAACAACGATGACGACAAGCGGCAATACATCCCATACCGTGCCAAACCCAGTAATCAGCAAATCTGTGATTAGGTCCACGTCAAATAAACATTCCGTAAGCCATAACAAATATCATAGGCGTTAACGAGGCGAACGCGATCAGGCCAAAACCGTCAGTAAACGGATTGCGTCCCTTGATACTCGACGCAAGGCCGACGCCAAGCGCAGTGACCAATGGCACGGTAACAGTTCCCGTTGTCACACCACCCGAATCGTATGCAATGCCCACAATTTCTGGCGGCGCAAACACAGTCATGATGACTATTCCCGCATAACCCCCAATAATAAGGTATTGAATGGGCCAGCCCTTGAGGATACGCACTACACCGACCACAATGGCGAAACCCACTGACAGGGCAACGGTCAAACGCAGCCCTAGGGCGTAACGCGCGCGACTCGCAGTGTCTTCCGCGATGACACTGCCCTCTGCAGCCACCTCTGCGGCCTTGCCTGCTACCGCTATCAACGCGGGCTCCGCCACGGTAGTACCAAACCCCAGCGCAAACGCGAATAACAGTAGCCAGAATAAACTACCTTTAGCTGCGAACGCTTGCGCCATGGACTCGCCAAGCGGAAACAACCCCATCTCCAATCCCCGAACAAAAAACGTCAATCCGATTATGACCAGAATCGCGCCCACAAGCAGATCGCCCAAATTTGGAACGGGCTGGCGAATTACAACGAGCTGAAATAACGTAACAACCAGTAAAATGGGCGCAAGATTTCGGGCGCTATCGAGAAGCAACCGCAACATTTGAGTCACGTGGCACTTTTGTTTTTGTCTATGGCGCTAGTCACGGCTAATCTTGGCTTGGGCAGTCATTTATGGCTTGTCCCTTATGGATCGTCATCATCCATGAGAATTCGATACGCTGGTCCCTCTAGATCATCAAATTGCTTGGATCTCACGGCCCACAATAGAACGGCGACAATAAGCACAACCAGCACAATAGCCAAAGACACGAGCAAGTACACGACCTCCACTGCACTAGACTCCCATTGCCTTAGCACGGCATTGTCGCAATCGCAACGCATTCATCACGACTACTACCGAACTCAGCGACATGCCCAAGGCAGCCAACCACGGCGCTAGATATCCTAAGGCGGCAACGGGTATGGCAACAATGTTATAACACAGCGCCCATGTCAGATTCTGTCGAATTACATTAAAAGTGCGACTAGACACGACAATAGCGTGTTTGAAATCTAATAGGTTCTTTTTCAACAATACCAAGTCGGCTGCCGCTTCGGCCAGTGGCGCTGCGCCAGCGACTGCTGCGGACACTTGAGCTTGACCCAAAACCGGGGCGTCGTTCACTCCGTCACCAATCATGGCCACCGTGGCTCCTCCACGGTGTAGTTCTTTTACTTTCTCAAGCTTTTTTTCTGGTGTCATATTTACATAGATTTCGCTGATCCCCAGTTTCTGCCCTAGACAGTGCGCCGCTGCCATACGGTCTCCGGTCAACAGCATGACGACTTTACCGGCATCCTTCAGACTTCTCACCAAGTCCGCGGACTCGCTCCTTACCGTGTCTTCAAGACAGAACCCGCATAACAATCCCTTGCGATTTGCCAACAGCACAACCATGGATCCAGTCCTCTCTAGTTCTTGCAAAGTCGGCTCCGGTACACTCCACCCCGTTTGCTCGCGAACGTATCGGGCATTGCCGATCACAACAAACTCTCCTTCTATCACACCGCACATTCCTTGACCCGGGATATTACGAACCTCACTCACCTCAGAAATGTCGCTGTTAGTCACATCGCTTGTGAGCGCTTTCGCGATCGGGTGTTCGGAGAACCGCTCCAGCGACGCTGCAATTCTGGTGCACTCCGCCTCCGACTTGCTAGCAAATGGATGCACTGCGCTGATCCGGAGTCTCCCCTTAGTTAAAGTTCCAGTCTTGTCGAATACAAAATGCGTAGCCCGTGCAAGACTCTCTAATGCATCAGCACGGGTCACCAATACCCCCTGGTGCAAGAGATTGTGAGTCGCAGCAGTAATCGCCGTGGGCGTCGCCAACGAAAGTGCACAAGGGCAGGATACCACCAGCACTGCGATTGTGATGGGTAGCCACTGATCGTTGCCAGCAATCCACCAAAATACTGCTGTGGCGGCAGCAAGGCACAGCACCGCCCCCACAAACCATCCAGCAATCTTGTCTGCTGCCCGCGCTAGCTTTGGTTTTTCGGACTGAGCTCGCTCGAGTAAACGCTCGACGTGCGCCAGTACAGTGTCTGACCCTGTTTTTGTCACGCGTAACACTAGAGGACTCTCTATATTAACACTGCCACCGATGACCTCCTGGCCGACATTACGGGTCTCGGGAACACTTTCCCCCGTCCACAATGACTCATCCACCGTAGAGCTACCCTCTACGATTTCCCCATCAACTGGAACTGTTTCTCCTGGGCGCACCAGCACTAAATCACCGGCCTTAAGCTCGACTGCCGGAACCACGGTCTCAATTCTCCCACCGTCGACAACATCAAGCCGCGTCGCATCACTGGGTGTTGCATGCGCGAGCTCGTCCACCTGATCGGATCCGCGCTTGCGCGCCACAAGTTCAAGGTAACGTGCCCCGAGCAAGAAAAATACAAACATCACAACTGAGTCATAGTAGATATGACCTTCATCAGTTACCGTCGCCCACACACTGGCAGTAAACGCCAACAATATGCCTAAGGATATTGGCACATCCATGCCCGCTCTCTTGTTGG
>JAOTYS010000274.1 GCA_029861795.1 Gammaproteobacteria bacterium
CCGCTCTTGCCTATGAGACAGGGGTTCATGCGATCCCGTGAGCCTTTAGCATCCGCTGGATGGCGGGGCGTTCTCTTATTCGATCTACAAAACGTGCCAAGTTCGGATAGGCGGAAAGCTGCTTTACTCCGTCAGTCTCGACCTCGATCCACGTGCAGTACATGTGCAGCGCATGGTCGCAAGCGCTGAATCGATCGCCCAGCAACCAAGGCTCATCACCGATTGTCTGGTCTAACGTTTGGAAGATCTCATCGATTACTGCAATGCCCTTTTTGCGAACAGACGGGATGCATGCCTCATCAGTAGTAAAACGATGTGGATAGTAAAATACTTTGGTGGCGGCATGAACGTGGGCAGGGAGGAATACTAGCCACTGATAAAACAAGGGGCGTAATGGATCACCAGGTGGCGGGGCCAAGTTCATCTCCTGATGCTTATCGCACAAGTGCATCATGATCGCCGCCGACTCAAACAATGTTAGCTTGCCATCCTCCAGCACCGGCACGCGCTTAAGCGGATGCTTTGCCTCGTAAGAATTCGATACATCTCCGAAAACGTCCAACTCTACCAGTTCAAACTCTGCGTCGGTTTCTTCCAGCACGGAATGGGGCGCCATGGCAGCGGTAATCGGGTAGTAATAAAGTCGGTACATAACGAGATTTCAAACAGAGCAGGCGCAACTAGCTCAGCAATCGTTTCGAAGAAACTCCGTCGACTCCGTTGGCACCTAGCTTTACGGCTTGTTATCAGTATACATCCAGCCGGAACCCATGGGAGAATACCTCTGATCGATTAGTGACGAGACGGCCAACAAGCAGGCTTTGCGGAGGCTACAGATGAAACTCGAAGGTATCTACACACCTGTCATTACACCTTTCAATGATGACTACTCAGTAAATGAAAAGGCCCTTGCCGAGGTCATTGAACACCAGATCACCCTGGGCGTCCACGGTGTTATTGTCAGCGGCACCACCGGTGAGTCCTATGCGCTAACCCAAGAGGAACGCGTGCGCTGCTTTCATTTAGGGAAAGAAGTAATTCGAAGGCGTGTCCCCTTTATTGCAGGCATAGGCGCCACCAGGACTGAGGATGTCATAGAACTTGGCGTTGCCGCTCGTGATGCCGGCGCGGACGCGATTTTGCTTCCTGCTCCCGCCTATGCGGTGCCTACCCAGGAAGAACTGGCACAGCACTGTCTTGCAGTAGACCGTGCCGTCAATCTACCCATCATCCTATACAACTATCCGGGACGGACTGGCGCGATGATGGGATCAGATTTTCTAGATTATCTTAGTGGTAATACCAACTTCTGTGCCATCAAGGAGACCAGCGGCAACGTAAATCGCCTCCATCTGTTGGCGAGTGAGTATGGTCATATGCAACTGAGCTGTGGTTGGGACGATCAGGCGCTAGAGTTTTTCGCATGGGGCGCACGCAGTTGGGTCGGTGGCGCCGCTAACTGTTTGCTCACAGAGCACATCGCGCTATACCGCGCCTGCGTCGTCGAGAATGATCTCGACAAGGGACGTAAGATCATGGCGGCGTTGTTGCCTTTCTTTCAGTTACTAGATGACAGCGGTAAGTACATTCAATGCGTTAAGCATGGGTGTGTGTTGGAAGGTTTGGCTACAGGACCTGTGCGTCGACCTTTGCAGCCGATGACACCAGAACTGCAACAAAAGATGGATACTATTTGGCAAACGTGTAAGTCGACGATGCAACAGATTCAAGCGGCAGAGGAAAACGAGGGCGTTAACTCAACCGCTGACGAGACCAGAATCCGGGGAATAGGCTAGAAAAGGAGAGATGAGTTGAATGCCTCATTCAATTACGTGGAAGCGTCGCTAAACTATCTGAGGGACATGAAGGAGAAGCCTGTGATTCCCATGTACACAGTGGGATCGGGTCAAGCCACACGATTGCGCGACGATTGCTATGTCGATCACACAATGCCCATTCACAATGCCAGGGCCGTTGGGAAGAGGCTATCGCTGGATCAGGAAGGCTTCATGCTGATCGCTCGAGATACCGCAGTATCGGACTTCTACGATGACAAAGACGTGCGTAGCGTCTACTACCCTGAGGTGGAACAATTAATCAAAGATGTCACTGGTGCTTGTAAGGCCGTCATATTCGACTACACCATACGGGTGCAGGCCGTGTCCAAGCAGGTTGAAAAGGGCGTGCGCGAGACGGTGCGGCTAGTGCACAACGATTACACTGACAAGTCCGGTCCACAACGGGTGCGTGATTTGGTCGACGCTCGCGAGGCAGAGGAGCGACTTAAACATCGTTTCGCGGTCTACAACGTATGGCGCCCGATCAAACGACCGGTGCAAGCAATACCTCTAGCAGTGTGCAACGCGCAGAGTGTCGCACAATCTGATCTTGTGGCCACAGATCTCGACTATGGTGATCGGACGGGTGAGATTTACCAGTTGACCTTCAATCCAGGGCATCGTTGGTTCTACTTTCCGCACATGGATACGAAAGAAGTGCTGATTTTCAAGTGCTACGATTCCGTTGCCGACAATCGCGCCCGTTTCACCCCTCACACCGCATTCGAGGACCCAACCACACCACCGGACGCACCAGAGCGCGAGAGTATAGAAGTACGCACACTGGCGTTCTTTCCACCCGAGGAGCCTGAGTAGATCAGCGTGTCGTTCGATTCCCGAGAATGACGACAATTACGATGTAACTCCCACGCACGCGGAAGTCCAGATAGCTTTTAGGATTACTTGGGTCTCACTGGATGCCCGTTCCCCGTTTTCACGGGGACAGGCTGCACGGGCATGACGATGTTTGGGCACGCCACTCCCGTGTAAGCGGGAGTCCAGAGAGTATTCCAGGGCGAGTTAGTGTTACTGGATACTCGCTCCCCGATTTCACGAGGACAGCCTCCACACGGGATAAGGATAGACGTTGGGTACGCCCTCACGATCAGGTCTTATAACTGGGATCGGTACGGTCTAACCACCGAATAATCGCTTGCCACTCTCGTTCCCCTGTTAGGGCGCCGTCCGACTTAGCGTATTCGATAGTGCGCGCGAGAGCATTTTTTGCCGGCAATATCATCTCTGTGCCAGAAGTCATCACATCTACTTGAACTTTACAGGCAATTTCGAGGACATATAGGGTGGTAAAAGCCTTCTGCACGCTTGGAGCACAAGTAAGCAGACCATGATTGTGCAAAATCATTGCGTAGTTATAACTTCCCAGATCCGTGGCTAGGCGCTCGCATTCCTCAGGCCCAGCAGTCTGTATATCCCAGGGGTGATAGGAGACCTGCTCATGCAGGAACATCGCCTGCTGCGTAATCGGCAGTAATCCACATTTCATGCAAGACACAGCCATGCCCGCCCGGGTATGGCTGTGAAGTACCCAATTCACATCTGGGCGTGCCCGTAGGACAGCACTGTGTATTGCGTGCCCAGCTTCATTGTAAGGGTAATCACCTCGTATCAGATTGCCTTCAAAATCTACGACAATCAGACTAGACGCCGTAATTTCCTCAAACAACAGCCCGTAAGGATTGATGAGATAGTGGCCTTGTTCTGTCGGATGCCGTGCTGAGATATGGGTATAGATCGAATCCGTCCAACCGTACTTTACAAAGGCACGATAGCAAGCCGCCAGATCACAGCGTATCTCCCATTCTTCCCGGCTTATGCCCATCGGATGGGCAACGACTGTCGTAGACATTAAGACCTCCTGCAGCGATGCTGTAAATGGAGTGTTTGGCGTGCAGGCCTCGCCACGCACAACCACGGAGCCAGGAATTGTAGCAAGAAGCGCACCTGCGACGTAGTCTGTCACTATTATTTAAAAATGGACTCAAAAAGACGCATCGGTCTAGCTAGCGCAATTTTTCTAGTTGTCGCCAATATGATTGGGGCGGGGGTATTCACGACATCTGGTCTCTCGCTTGCAGATTTAGGATCCCCCGACATGGTTCTGCTTGCTTGGTTCATCGGCGGCCTGATGGCCATTTGTGGTGCCTTGAGTTACGGCGCACTGGCCCGGCGGTTTCCTGAATCGGGCGGCGAGTACACCTTTCTGTCCAAAACCATTCATCCTGTAGCGGGCTTTCTCGCAGGTTGGATCTCGCTCTTAGTCGGTTTCACTGCACCCATCGCTGCAGCCGCCCACGGTTTACAGGCTTATGTTGCCGGTCCTCTCGGGGTCACTATGCAACCGCAGTGGATCGGGACGACAGCCATCGTTGTGGCTGCCTTGTCCCACGGCGTTCGGCTGCAAACCGGCGTGGCATTGCAAAACATTGTGGTCGTGTTGATGCTTTTAGTTATCACCGCATTCGTGACCGCCGGCGCCCTGCTGATGCCTCCACACTCAAATGCCGAGATACCAGTGCCCATAACAAATGATGCGGGACTTGCGGCATTCGCTGTCAGTTTGATCTGGATTTCGTTTGCCTACTCGGGGTGGAACGCCTCGGTGTACATCGGAGGCGAGATAAAACACCCTGAGCGCAATCTCAACCGTTCGCTGATCATCGGGACCACACTAGTAACCGTTATCTACCTGGCCCTGAACGCCGTTTTCTTGTATGCAGCGCCCGTGTCAGCGCTCGTTGGAAGGATAGAGATCGGCGCCATAGCCGCTGAGGCGATCGGCGGCGCGGGGCTGCAAAACGTAGTTTCCGTGTTGATTGCCTTAGCGCTGTTCACGTCGGTTCTTTCTATGATTATGGCTGGCCCAAGAGTTTATGCACGCATGGCTAAGGACGGTCTGTTCCCACGTCTTTTTGCGGTGAAGGGCGAAGTACCGCGCGCCGCCGTGGCACTGCAGGCGGGGCTCGCGATCATTGTACTTTGGAACACAAAGCTTGCGGAGTTGCTTGGATATATAGGCTTTACACTGGGCTTGTCAGCAGCAGCCACAGTTTGCGGACTCTTAATGTTACGCCTGCGCGAAGGTGCCGCACGGGTACCCATTCCAGGGTATCCTTATATTCCGGGCATGTTTATTCTTGCCACACTGGCCGCCGCAGCATTCATGGCAACTCTCAGACCGTGGGAAGCTGGTATCGGTTTGGTGACAATAGCGATGGGTCTTCCACTCTACTCACTTATTCGAAATGTGCGCAAAAGAAAGTGCGATCCATAGACCTGGTGGTAAGTCACAGATGGACTGGAGACTTCCCGCAGGATCGGATACTCAGCCATACCCCACATGGGCGTGCTAGGATATACGTGTTGATTTAGTCGAAGGGCTGTAAACGAGTCATTCAATGAGCACGGTACGTGACCGCGATCAAACACCGTACGATCCACGTCTAAGCGTTTCTCAAGCGTTGGAGCCCACGTTCTTAATTGCGGAAGCTCTAAAAGGGAGCGACTGACACAAGCTCCCGGCAAACAAACGGTCTAAATAAATCTAGAGACAGTGGAATGAGCAGTGACTCTTACATTGAATCGGCACGTGTTTATGTTCAGCGCTCGAATGCACACGACCTCGAGCAGCTACGAGCTATGTTTGAGTCCCATGCCACGTATCATTCCTCTTACGCTGGGGACTTTGAAGGGCGCGATATAATTCTGTCAATGATGCAAGATTTCTTTGCACGCTTTCCGGATGTCACTTGGACAGTGCCTGCTTACCACTTTCTACCTGATTACAGCGTGAGGTTCGAGTTTGTCATGACCGCAACCGATAAAGAATCCGGAGAACGCATTGAACGACATGGACTTGAACGGATCGATTTCTCATCCTCAGGACTCATTTCCCATATAGATGTCCAACCCAAATCAGAATAGCTTCGAAACGTCCACAACAAGATTCCGCGAATACAACGCTTCAAGTCGTCGGTTCATCGAGGCGGATCATGATGCGATCTAATCGCTCGTTAACTGCGTCAAACCAACTTTGTTGCCGTAGTTCCTGCAGGATTTGTTCGTTGAGACCACCCGCGGTCAAGCATTCTGTACTCATCTGCTGCAAACGATCGGCACTTACTTCGGTTGTCATGGTCGAAAGCGCGTGGAAAACTGATGTGGCATAGAGCGCGGCTTCCTTTGGCGGGACGCCTTCCTTTTCCAACCAACGTGCTGCGGACGACACCAATTCAAAAAATGTGGCCATTAGCGCACTACCCGCGGCAAAAGCCTGAAACTGACGCTCGTTACGGACTGGTACCGCCGTGCCGATTCGGTCAAAGAGCGCTTCCACACTAGCATCTGGGGGACAAATTGGAATCGGACCTATGCCTCTTTCGGCAGGGGGCATGGGTATCGCTCGATATACTTTTTCGGCAGGGGAAACCAAAGTCCTCAACACCTCCAGACTTACACCCGCAACCACACTGATCACACGATGATCATTACGGAAGCGC
>JAOTYS010000275.1 GCA_029861795.1 Gammaproteobacteria bacterium
CGGGTACTCACTTTGAACTTCAGCCACAGTGGTCCCTTTTCACCGAAGCGGATACTAAAAGGACTGCTAGGCTCACCGTTAAGACAGCAATCGCCATGAACTTCTGGGTTGTTCTCCATCAGATAGCGCGCACCCCAAGGCCCAAAAGTTTCTTCATCCGACACCGCTGTGAGAGTAAGTCTCCCCTTCAGCTTGTCTTTTAAGCGGTGAAGATAGGCATAGGTAAAAATTGACGAGGTAGTACCACACTTCATATCAGCAGCGCCGCGTCCCCAAATTTTTCCGTCGGCCACGGCACCACCCCATGGATCGTGAGTCCACTGCTCATGTTCGCCCACGGGGAATACGTCAATATGCCCGTTAAGCACCAGGTGCTTCCCGGCACTATGGCCATCGAAGCTACCGACGACATTCGGATACTCTTGGCGCGGATCGACGATCTTGTAAGGTAGTCCCTCACTGTCCAAGAAGGCACAAATATGGGCAACGGCTTCGCGGGTGTCGCCCGGAGGATTTGGACTCTTGGCTTGAATAAACTTGCTCAAGAATTCGATCAATCTATCTTTATCGGCATCGATCCATTGCACCAGTCTTTTCTTATCTGCGCTCACACAAACATCCTCACTACCAATCTGTATAAACCCCTAGTCCACGTTTCTTGATTTGGCCGCCGATAATCGCACGCTGGACCTCAGAAGTCCCCTCCCAGATGCGATCTACCCGCAGGTCTCGATAGAGCCGCTCCACTGGATTCTCCCGCATATAGCCTCGACCCCCCAATATCTGCACCGCCTTGTCCACCACCCGACCTGCCATCTCTGAGCAAAAGAGCTTGGCGGCACTGGCCCGGGCATGAACAAGCTTGCGATCCAGCTCCTGATCGATCTCCCATGCGATTCGATACATCAGCGTCTTCGCCGCCATGATTTCCGTCGCCATGTCCACGATCATGAACTCTACCGCTTGGAACTCTCGGATAGCCTTATCGAACTGAATCCGCTGGGACGCATAGTCATTGGCAACCTCGGCGGCACGGGTGGCTGCGCCGACACAATGGGCCGCGATCTGCAGACGCGCTTCGACAAACCAATCTTTAGTAAGCTCTAGCCCCTGTCCGACTTCTCCCAATATGGCGGAATCATCGACCTCCACATTGTCGAAGACTAACTCTGCATGGTCGAATGCATAGGTATGCATAAAGTGGGGTGATCGTTTGTGATGTACCCCGGGAAGATCTCGATCAATCAAAAACAACGTCGGCTTATTGGCGTCGTCATCCACATGGACATGTAGAATGATGTAGTCACTGGCATTAAAAGAAGTCACAAACCATTTCTCGCCACTGATTCGATATTTTCCGTTCTTCGAGATTGCCTTGGTGCGTACGCGTCTCGCATCCGATCCTGCTTCCGGCTCAGTGATGGCATAACAACCTCGTCGTTCTCCACGACAACTCGGACGAAGATACTTCTCCTTCTGTGTTTCGCTTGCATATTTGAGACATATCGCCGGTTGCCACACGGTAGTCCACAGGCCGTTTGTAGTTCTACCCAGTTGTTCATTGACCACTGTTTGCTCAAAGATCGAGTACCCTTGTCCACCGTCCACTTGATCGTGATTCATGGCATTGAGACCCCAATCGATGACGGCCTGGCGCATCGCCGGCCGGCTCGCTTCGGGCAGCCCACCGTTCTCTTCGACCTCTAACTCGCGTGGAAGCAAGACTTGATCACAAAACTTCCTGGCCTTTGCTTGTAGCGCAAGCTGTTGCGGGGTAAGAGTTAAATCCACAGTGTTAGCTCCGAGACACAGCCTGTTGAAAAACCCTTATGCGGCACGATACTGCGTTAATCATCGGCTCAAAATGCTCATGTACTATCTGTACACTGCGCCTTTTCGCCGCTGTTTGCCTTGCCTCGCACTCGCCTGAGACTTTTTCAACAGGCTGGACAAGGGAATTCACCTAGCGCTCGCCTGGTCAGCGCGAGAGTCAGACGGCCGAGTTACCAATAACACATCCACAACATGGCAACCTTCAGAGGTGACAATCACTGGATTGATATCGATCTCATCGATCATTTCCTTCAAGTCATAGGCTAACTGCGAGAAGAGCACTATAACATCTGCTAGAGCGCCTCTATCCACAGGTGGACGTCCTCGAAAGCCATCGAGTAACCGCGAGACTTGCAGGCGAGCGACCAACTCCAAAGCTTTGGCCTTATCCACCGGCGCCATGGTCACGGCGTTATCTCGCAGCAATTCAATCAGCACTCCGCCCGCGCTCACCATCACATAAGGCCCAAACTGAAGATCGTTGACCATACCCAATCCGAGCTCAACCCCAGCGGGGAGCATCTTCGCCACCGACACTCGCGACCCTATACGTTGTGCGAGTTCATGGTAGGCCGCTGACACGGCCGCAGCGTCAGCAAGATTCAGTTTAACGCCCCCCGAGTCAGACTTATGATCCATCCCGGTTTCGGCGATCTTCAATACCACGGGATAGCCTATGACGTCGGCCGCTCTGATAGCCCCTTCCTCAGTAGCCACAACCTGCAGCGGAGTTACGGGTATACCGTAGTCCGCGAGCAGCGCGAACGCTTCCGTATCGTCAATGCGCTGACTGTCCCTTAGCCGAACAATCCACTTGTTGCTGACGGTGTTTGTCGGTGTGCACGGAGCTGGAACCCTTGGCGTCGCTAAAAAATCACGATAGGCGAATAAATGTTTGATGGCAATGAGCGCCTGCGGCATACCATCAAGTACAGGGACACCGGCTTGCGTCAACTCCAGCGACAGACCCTTATGGTTCAGCAAAGAGTAGTTATTGACAAACACCACGGGCTTTTCCGTTTTAGCGGCCACCGCACGGGCCACCTGGGAGAGATTCTTATGGTGATAATGAATATCGCGCATATCCGAGACGATCAGCCCTACACCCGTGTCCGGGTCTTCGAGGAGCGCACTAAAACAATTCTCGAATATCTCGATCGCGTTATGCCCCGTTCCCCAAGCGTCCAGTGGATTTACCGCATCGAGTCCCGATTCCAAATTCTCGCGCAGGTTCTGTTTAGTCGTCTCATTGATCCGTGCGATGGGCAAGTCGATGTCGGCGGCCAAATCGATGAGCAACTCACACTCCCCACCGGAATCGTGAATACTGGCCACTCCGCCTGCTGCCGCTCGTCTTGGATTGGAAAACAGCATGAGTGCCGCGGCCATCTCATCGAGTGTGGCAACACGCATCACTCCATAGCGATCGAACAATGCGCGATAGGCAGCATCGGTGCCTGCTATCGCGCCGGTATGGGTACGCGCCATAGCCGCACTTGCAGGCGTGCGGCCCGCCTTCAATATCACTACTGGGATTTTTCGATCCGCGGCACTGGCCAGCGCCACCTCAAACCCAGCCGGATCGCGCACCGATTCCAAGAACATACCGATCACTCGAGTGGAGGCGCGCGACAATGCCCAATCCAAATAGTCGGCGCACGTGGTCACTAGCTCGGCGCCGCTTGAGACGCATAAGTTGAACTTGAGCCGCTCGTCATTGAAAGCCAGTGCCCCATACACCGATCCCGATTGACCGATCCAAGTGATGCCCCCTGGTTTAAGCCTAGGAGCTGGGAAGGCAGCAACCTGTAAACCGATCTCCGGGTTACAGAAACCCATGCCGTTGCCACCGCAGATCACTATACTCGCTTCACGCGCGATGGCGGCGAGGCGTTCGCGCAGGTTGGGTGTTACATCGTTTTCGAGGAGACAACTTGCAAAGATCGTTGCCGCCTTTGCGCCGTGCTCAATGGCCTCAATCAATGCCGTTTCGAGTCGCTGGTTGGCCACACCGAGCACCACATGGTCTACGGTCTCGGGCAGGTCGGCTAAATTTGGGTAACAGGTGAGCCCCTCAATCGCATCGTACTTGGGATTAATCGGATAGATGCGACCGGAGAATTCTTCCGTAGCCACCACACGCACCATGTCGTTGCCAACGGAATTTGGGCGTTGCGACGCACCGACGAAAGCGATAGAACTCGGAGCCAGCAACGGATCAAGACGGTGACCGCCAGTCCGCGCATTGTCGTTGGCATACATAGGGGGCGGTGAATCTGGTGGCATATCTAAGATCACTTTCTCGTGATGCGACCGCGAGTCTAACCACCGCCGGATCTTGGTTCAACGGTCCCGGCCGATCAGCAAAAACAGCCGCCAGCAGGCACGATACACCCCCTCCACGAACATCGCCCGCGCGCCAACTACATACTAGAAATTTTCTGGTGTGCCTAAAATCCCCTTAAGTGCTGAACCGGTTAACGGTTCAATACATACATCGTCATTTCAAACCTAACTAGATCTCGATAAACTCGGATTTTGTCCACAGTATTTGTGTCTCCTCCGGCAACGTTGCATATTGCACCTGTTTCTCTCTAACCCAGAGGTACGGACTCGTCTTTGAGCCCGCGAACCCAATCTGGATCGAGCACTGCAGGACGTGAAAGACAAGTGAGCAGCACGACCGAGCTCCCTGACTCCCTGTGGGCAGCTACCGCAGGGCCTGCGCCTCGTTGTCCCCCGCTCGAAGGGCAAACTAGTGCGGACGTCTGTGTCGTCGGTGCGGGATTCACAGGCTTATCCGCTGCATTACATCTCGCGAAACGAGGTGCTTCCGTCATTGTTTTGGAAGCCGCAGAGCCCGGCTGGGGCGCGTCGGGTCGCAATGGTGGTCAAGTCATTGCGGGGCTAAAGCTCGATCCAGATAAAATTTTGCAGCGCTACGGTACAGCGCAAGGCGAGCGTGTGCTCGAACTGGCAGGTTCTGCACCAGATTTAGTCTTCGATTTGATACAACGTCACAGCATCGATTGCCATGCGGAACGTTGCGGGTGGATTCAGCCGATCCATAGTACCAAGCTCATCCCCAATGTTGAGGCACGTGTAAGTCAATGGCAATCACGCGATGCGCCGGTCGAAATGTTGGATCCGGCAAAAACCGCTGACCTTCTAGGAACGAATAAATATGTTGCTGCAATGCTCGACCGACGCGGCGGCAAGCTACAACCTCTGGCCTATGCACGAGGGCTATGTCGGGCGGCCCAGTCTGTTGGGATTTCAATCCACGGTCGCTCATCTGCGGTGACCCTAGAAACAGACCACGCACGTTGGTGCGTGAAAACTCCCGACGGCTCTGTTACTGCCGATCAAGTATTGCTTTGCACTAATGGTTACACCGATGCATTGTGGCCTGGACTTGAACGCAGCGTGATCCCTGTTTTCAGTTATCAAGTCGCCACGCGCCCACTTTCCGACAATCTCCGCAAGAGTATTCTCCCTCAGGGGCACGTGGCGGCAGACACCCGAAGGTTACTGGTGTACTTCCGCATCGACCATACCGGCAGGCTTGTTGTCGGTGGCCGTGGCAAGTTCAAAGACTCCAGCAAGCCGACACTGTACCGAAGCGTAACTCGCGCATTGCGTGATCTATTTCCACAGGTCAGCGACATACCGCTTGATTTTTTCTGGGGCGGTAGAGTCGCGCTGACAGTCGGTCATGTACCCCATCTGAACGTGCTTGCCCCAGGGCTGCTAGCAGGACTGGGCTATAACGGACGCGGTGTCGCCATGGCGACAGCCATGGGTACTGTATTGGCTGACCACGCCTGCGGTGTGTCTGAGAATGACTTGGCATTCCCAGCGACCGCGTTGCGGCCCATATCGCTGCATCGCTTACGCCGACCGGTGCTGCAATTGATTGTCGGTGGAAAGAAACTTCTCGATGCATTGGAGGTGCGTGGGGTGTAGTAACCCGGAGGACCTATGGACGATCAACTAAGGAGCTAGAGGTCGCGCTAGGCTGCCGCTAACTCATCGCCGAAACGGGCAATTCGAGCCACAGTTTCTACCAAATCTTGCTCCGTGGTGCGAGGATTAATAGTGCAAAGCCGCAGTGTCGTTCTCCCCGCTAGCACCGTGCTGCTGATCATGGCATAGCCATCCTTGATACAGGTTTCCACAATACGTGCGTTAAGGGTATCTACGTCCTGGCATGACCGTACTGTCGGCGTGTATCGAAAACTCACGATACCAAGCTGCGCCGGCGTTACAACTTCAAACACAGGGTACTCTCGCAACAACTTCTCGGCGAGCTCAGCATGGCGGATGCCGCGGTCTATTGCCTCGCGAATCGCGTTTAAACCAAACACTTTTATCGTCATCCAAAGTTTCAAAGCGCGAAATCCGCGGGTCAGCTGAACGCCATAGTCGCACAAATTGACTTCCTGCTGATCCAGGCTGTTTACCGCATCTTGCATGTAT
>JAOTYS010000276.1 GCA_029861795.1 Gammaproteobacteria bacterium
CTTCGGCATTTTCTGGCCGGAGAGGCGGTAGCCGGCCGCCTCCATCTCGCGAGATGCTATGTATTCGCAGATACCGACCTCTACATCCGTGAGTCCGCCCGACCGCCAGTGCCCGGATCGGTCACTGCTGATTCCGGTCTCATGCTGCAAATCGACCATGATCGACGAACCCACGTGAGGAACATTCAGCATATCCTCCTCGAATTCGATGCCAAGGGTCCCACACAATCCCTGAAGCGCTTCTCTGGGTGAATTCACCAGGTCTTCGAAACGCAGGGTCGCAATTCGCCCATGATCCTGAACCTGCGACGCGGAACGAATCGCGGAGACCCAGAGGTTCGCGGTGATATAGGGATGGTAGTTTGCCCAGGCTCGCACGGCTTCCCGTCGCGGTATATTCGTTGCTCCGAGCGACCGGCGCCGCCACTTGTTTTTCTGCGAGAGTAAAATATCTCGCGGATCCCTGACCATGTGGATGACAAAACTGTCTGGCAGCGCCCTCATTATCTCGGATGCGTAATACAAGTAGCGCGGAGTCTGCTCGCAGGAAACTTGCTTGTCGTTGTGCTGCGTTTCGGAGGCGAGAAACGCTTCATAGGCCGCCATCAAGCTTGTCTCGCCTAGGGTTCCGGCGATGCGGCGGGCTTCATCCGTGTACTTTCCGGGCCGCACGTCGCTGAACAAGCTGTCTCTCTCGCTGGTCAGCAGTCGCTCAATGAGTGCCACGCAACGTTCTCTGTCTTGCGGCGGTCTGGCCCGGATCGCCTCCGCATCTATTTGCTGCTCGAAAAAATGCAGCTCATGGAAAGTGTGTATGTTTGAATGCCGGCCCAACGCTCGCCCCAGCATCGTGGTACCGCTTCGACTGTTGCCTACGACGAATAGCTGCGCAGCCTTGCGGTGGGTCATTGCTGAAGCCACGCCCACACTCGGTCCAACCCCTCCTCCATTGAGAAACGCGGAGACCATCCCAGTTGCTCTCTTGCCCTGGAGATATCCAACACCACCTCCGGGACGTCGTAGCTCCGAGACGGCAAGTATCTTGGATCCAGGCTTCGTCCAGTTACTCTTTCGACGGCATCCACGATGTCATTGACCGATCGGCCAGCACCGCTCCCGGCATTGAAAATACCGGTGATCTCCTTCTCTCCAACCCTGACGCACAAGTTTGCCAGGTCCCCGACATACAGGTAATCGCGGATGACGGAACCGTCTCCCCAAATCTCGATCGGTTTCTCGGCAAGCGCATTCAAAAGGAAAGTGTTTACCACGCCCTGCACGCCGAAATGCCCCTGGCGCTCGCCGAAAGGATTGGCCGCCCTGAGTATGACTCGATCAACCCCATACAATTGTTGAAACATGGTTAGGTAGTTTTCGATCGCGACTTTTACAACGCCATACGAACACCGTGGCCGCAACGGGTGCCCCTCCTTTATGGGCAGTTCTTCCGGATTTCCGTAGACCGTCCCACCGGATGACAAAAAAACGATCTTCGGAATGCTGAGCTCGACCATGCAAGAGAGCAATCCAATGGTCGGGATGATGTTTCCCCTTACGTCCGCTACCGGATCGAGATTGGACGTTGAGGGAACCGTCGTGCTGATCAGGTGATAAACAACGTCAACGCCGGACGCAGCCTCATAAACGAAAGCCTTATCGGCAAAATCACCGTAAAAAACGTCGGCCCCGACGACGGGCGTAACCGTCGAATCCGGTGCCCGGTCGAGTATGCGAACCTGGTGTCCGGCGGCCAATAGAGAATCCACGACATGACCGCCGATGAAGCCTTTCCCGCCCAGCACCAAAGCCCTCATTGAAGAACCTCGTTATAGACTCGCATCATATTCTCGTAGAACAGATCGTCGTTGAATTCAGACTCTACAAAGGACCTGGCGGCGATACCCATGCGCTCGACCAGGCGGCCGTCTGAATTGAGTGTCCTCATGGCATTCGCCAACTCTTCGCTGTCAGTGGCCTCGTAGAGCAGACCGCGTTCTCTATGCCGGACCATTTCCGGTATACCGCCTCGTTTCGTGCCAATTACGGGCTTCGCATGAGCAAACGCCTGCAGGATCACGTATGGGAAATTCTCGTGCCAGAGCGACGGAACCACCACGTACCGGCACCCTTTGATGATCTCGCTCAGTTCATCACCCCACTTGGCCCCAACGAACTTGATGTTGGTGACACCAGTTGCCTTGACCTGATCCTCCAGCGACTCGAGATCCGGGCCGTCGCCGACAATGATGACCGGGATCTGCTCCACTTTCAATGCGGCATCGATCAGGATGTTGACTCCCTTCTCGTCGATGATGCGACCAAAGTACAACGCATATCCGCCGGGGCAAGGATTCGCTTCATACTGTAACGGGTTGAACGGATTTCGCAGCTTGCGCCATTTGAATGTCTCGTGCCCCCAGAACTCTTCCGTCTTCCTCGCCATGAACTCGCTTGCAAATAGGAAAATGTCTACATTCTTTCGATAAATCCCCATTGCCTCATGTGCATAGGCCTCAAGCGTGCTGGCGACACTAAATATCGTCGAGTCATGCGCACACCGGTTTAGCGTGGCTTTGAAGAATCGACCACCCTTGCAGTCCTCACATACCTTGCCATGATGAAATAGTTTGTAATTTGGACAGATGTGCTTGTAGTCGTTACAACTCATGAGTATACGTACGTTAGCCGCTTTCGCTGCGTCTAAAATGGACGGTGTAAGTTCCAAATAAATCGCGAAAGCGTGCAGCACATCGGGCTTGAAGTCCGTAATGAGCTTCTCAATCGCGTCCTTCGCATCGCGTGAGTAAATCATACGCGGAAAGCCAACCACGCTCTTCAAAAGACTTTTCTTGCGAAACTCGTTGCCCTTCGGAAAATACTGCTTCCAAGGCGTCGTTTGTCCCTCCTGTGAAATCGAAAAGTAGGCCACTTGGTGGCCCATCTTTTCCAGCACACGACCCACCTCAAGATAAAAAAATTCTGCACCACCGCTGACTTGGTAGTGGTTGTGCGCAAGTAGTACTCGCACGAAATCATCCCCTCTCGCGGCTATGCTCTCAGACGTTCAGGCCAGCCAGGATATTTGATCCATTAAATACGAACTGTCTTAGGAATTCGGTAACGTTACCGAAACCGCTCCTGACCCTCTCGGTGCTTCAAGTCCGGGTTGTTTTCGAATCTGATGATACTTGACGAAGCCCCGCCACATTGCCAAAACCGCGTCCCAGCGTCTGTGCCATATGTATCGCATTGCCCACCTCGCCCACCTTCCCGCGAGAAACAGAACACCTCCAACTCGCTGCACACGTGTTGCGGATAGCTCCAGCGCAAGCAACGATCCCGCGACTACATGTGTCAGGTAAAACGCCAAAGCTGGATTGTCTGGGTTACAGGGGCTCAAATATCCCGATTCGCGACCACGAATGCTTGCGTGACCCTCATGATAGAGCACCGCCTCCGGATAATAGCGTATATGCCAATCGCTCTTGGCTATTCGCGACGAGAGTTCCCAGTCTTCGCAATACATGAAGAACCTCGGGTCAAATCCGACGAGTTCCTCCAATAACTCACGTCGCAAGAACATGGCGCAACCAGTCATAAAACTGATATCCCGCTCAGCAGAATCATTATCGAACGGTCGCATGAATCGCCATGACCGACCGCCGCCTCTCCACCAGTTCAAGCTTCCGCCTCCATACCAGTATTTGCTTTTGTCCTCTGCCAACATGATACGCGGTGCACAGGCCCCGACATCATCGTGCGACTCCATGTACGACTCAAGTTTTTGTACGGTATCTCGCTCAACGTAGGTGTCATTATTTAGGACGAAGATATACCGACAATCTGTATTTGCAAAAATCCAATCGAACCCCAGGTTATTACCCCTGCCAAACCCGAGATTTTCTTCACTACGTATTACGACAACGCTTCTTTCCGAACCCAACAGATTCTCGTAGTCCGTTGCTTCAGATCCGTTGTCGACAACTATTATCGACGGCATGATCGAACCACCGAGGAGACTTTCCACACACCGCAGCGTATGAACCGAAGTGTTGAAGTTGACCAGCAATACTACCGTCTTTGTATTTGAAAATTCAGCTGAGCTTCGAATGTTCATCGATTCGGTTCAATAGCAGAAAACAGGCAAGTACGATATACGTCACGCTGAATACCTCTACAACGGACAGAGTGAATTCAAAGAGATAGAGCGTCACAAACGCTACCATTAGTAGCTCCGTTAAGCTCGCTAAACCGCCACTGCTGCGGTATTTCGACGATCTGTGCAAGCGCCAGATTACAGCTATCTGAACGCCCAATAGCAAACCCAAGCCCACGACCCCCTTTTCCAGTACGGTGGTGAGGTAGTAGTTGTCGATCGACGTCAATCCACCCAAGAAATTCGTTCCTTGATGCACGCCGAAACCGTAGATCGGAGATTCTGCTATTGCTGGAATCCCGAGCGCAAGCTGATAAACGCGAGCGGCTGTGCTGGCTTCTAAACTTTCGTTCCCTCCCAGCAGACCCTCGGTTCCAAGGCGCAGAAACACAATAGCCGCTGCGAATCCAGCAGATGCTATTAGGGTTGAGACCGCTAGAGTTCTGAGCCCCTTGCTCATTCTGCATCTCCGCAGCCAGAGAACGAAGCCCCAGAAGTATGACAAGAGAATCAGCACTATGCCTGTTCTCGATCCTGTACTCCAAACACTAATTGGAATGACTCCAAGCTGAAACCATGCCAACGAGCGCCAAATCGGATGCACTCTTTTCCGTCGATAGAACATTATCAATGGCGCCATAAAAACCAAGAATTGTGCATACGAGAGCGGATTATCGAAAACAGACGTGACCCGGTGCTTGTCAAGTCTGATCTTTCCCTCCAATACATTTTCGGCGAACTCAGAACTAGGGTCCACAAATTCGCGGAAAAGGACTTCCTGTCTAACCCACTCAACGGCGCCGAGAATCTGGACAACTAACGCAATACCAACAAAGAGAATGAGTAGCTTGTGAATCGACGCGGGCTTATTGAAATAGGTCAGAACCAACACCATCAACATCGGTATCAACATGATCTGATTCAGCGAGCCCCGCACCGCCTGCCCTTTGTCGAACGGAGACAAGAAACCTGAAAAAATTCCAAGTATGAAGAATGCTGCAATCATGAGAAAAATATCCCGGTTCGCACCGACTATAGAAACTAACTGGCCGCGATATGCAGGGATTGCCAATAGATGAAACGACCAAACCATAATGGCAACGGGGATCATTAGACGCTGAGGGTTAATTCCGGGGCCTGATAGCCATACTAAGACAATGTATGCCGGCCAGAGCAGCGTTATTGCAATGAGCAGAGCAGTACCCGTTCTGGGCCAGCGAAGCATTAAGATTGAATACAATCCAAGCAACGCTGCTACATATACAATGGTCATCGATTTCTAATCAAAATCTTCATTTATGTCGTTCGTTGTAATGTCCTTAATCGAACCTTCCTTGTTTGAGTAAGAACTATCGTCAAAGGACTTCCAGCATGCCCTATGGAACCTAACGAATTTACCATTATGATTGCCGTGTTCTTTGAATCGATATCCAGCGGTACAACCTCTCAAGACATCATTGATAGTTTTATTAAGATGTATTGCAAGAAAATACAACATATTTCCATAGTATCGAGCGAGTTAATGCGCACTTCTTCATATATAATTATATATGACTAAACAAGGAGGCTACCCGAATCCACATCGAGGCTAGTCAATAGCTTTCAAAGCGCCGCCACTGCAAACCGACCCTCGTCCGAGCGGGCAAATCAAACAGAAAACGATCGACAGCGACGGCGGGTATACAACCCACTGAAGGCTGCGTAATCATGAACCTGATGCGCTGAAGGTCTCTCTTAAATCCGGCAACCTCATTTTCGGAGTTCTTTCACGACGTACGTCAGAAGAATAGATTCGGTTTCAAGTGCGCCATTTCAGAATTTCTCGAACCTGTCTTACGTGAGATAATAGATAATCAGGATTTACGAGGGCGAGCGACAGGAGATATATAGTCAAAAAGAACATGACTCCGACTGCCAGCGCCACAGGTGACTGCGGATTGTACGCAACGATCTGTTTAAGTTGAATGACTGACAAATACGCAATTCCCGACGCGGTAAACGCTGGCATCAAGCTGCGTACAATGTCAATAAATGAAATCCCTATAAGCCTCCCCGGAAAATAGAGAGCCGGAAAAAGATTGACTATTCGCACAATAAGGAGCGCTATGAGTAGCCCGTTTATCCCGAATTGGATG
>JAOTYS010000277.1 GCA_029861795.1 Gammaproteobacteria bacterium
ACAGGTGCATGAAGTAGTCGGCTCGCAACAGCGTCTCACAGAGATCTACCTGGTGGGCGATACCTACACCCTAGACCAGGCCGAAATAGAAAGCCTACCCGGCGTAGAACGTGTGGTGCGCGTGTCCCGCGAATACCGAATTCTCGGGAGACATAGGGATGACAGCCGTTCCAGAGGGTTTGTGTACAACGGTGTGTGGTTCGACCAAAACAGCCTGCATATCTTTGCTGGGCTATGTGCGGTGGATACACGGGAAAACGTGGAATTGATGTTGAAGGCCTTAGCCAAGCACGACCTAGTCTGCACCCGCATGGGTGCGTATAAACCACGCACCAGTCCTTATTCGTTTCAAGGTCTGGGCGCAAAGTGCCTGCCATGGTTGTTTGACTTAGCCGGTCACTATGGAATCAAGGTCATCGCGATGGAGATCACACACGATGCCAACATTGATGAGATACAAGAGACTTTAGAGCGGACCGGATACCCGACGGGTGTTATGCTGCAAATTGGCACTCGAAATACTCAGAACTTCGAGCTACTAAAAGCAGCCGGCCGCCAGAGCGAAATTCCGGTATTAATCAAAAGGGGATTCGGTATCACGCTAGAGGAGTCGCTGAACGCCGCAGAGTATCTCGCAAGTGAAGGAAATAGGAGAGTCATTTTGTGCCTGCGGGGAATGAAAACAAACATGGGCGATCCCCACCGGAACTTTGTAGACTTTGCACACGTGCCGGTGGTTAAGCGTCTGACACTTATGCCAGTGGGCATCGATCCGTCCCATTCCGTCGGCAGTCGCGATAGGGACCCCGAAGGTTTGATGGACATCATGCACGCCACCGCACAGGGGGTGATCTCTGGCGCAAATTTGATCCTGGTCGATTTCCATCCTGCCCCTGATCAAGCCCTAGTCGATGGACCCCAGGCGCTACATTTGAATGAGTTACCCTATTTTTTGGAAGATGTATCGATCGCCCGCGAGGCCTATGAGAGACGCGTACGCTTGGCACAACGCATGCTATCAGACTGAAAGGTGAATCCAACTGCGCACTAGAACCGTGCTCTTTTGAACCGTCCCATATGCCGGTATACGATCTACATAGCCACTCCACCGCATCAGACGGCACGTTAACCCCTGCTGGCGTTGTTGCGCGTGCGCGGGGACGAGGTGTGGACGTGCTAGCGCTTACCGACCACGACTCGGTGGCAGGAATTGGCGAAGCGATGCGAGCGGCCCAAGGTTCGACAACTCGCCTGATACCGGGTACAGAGATCTCTGTCACCTGGCAGAAGCACACCATACATATGTTAGGGCTTGACATCGATCCGCGCTCTGCTTCGCTCGAACACGGGTTGAGGCAACTACAGAAGACTCGCAGTGACCGAGCACAACTAATCGGTGAACGGCTAGACAAGTGCGGAATCAAAAACGCTTTGGCCGAAACAAAAAAACTCTTCGACTGCACTAATATCACCCGCACGCATTTCGCCCGCCATCTCGTTCACATTGGCAAGGCGCGCAGCGAACGCCATGCCTTCAAGAGTTACTTGGGGCCTGGAAAACCAGGATACGTTCAAACACGTTGGGCCAATCTGGCAGAAGCGATTAGTTGGATTAAAGATGCCGGGGGACTCGCCGTCATTGCACATCCATCGCGTTACTCGATTTCACTGTCGACGATGCGGCAACTGCTTGGTGAATTTGTGAAACAAGGCGGAGTCGGGTTGGAGGTGGTGCATGGAACGTCTACAACTGACGAGGTCTCTAGAAACTCTGCCTTAGCGATACATTTTGGGCTGTTGGGGTCAATCGGTTCGGATTTTCACGACCCTGATCATGCTTGGATAGATCTAGGAAAAGTTGGGACGCTCCCGACGGGCGTAACTCCGATATGGGAACGATTTAAAAAAGGTTTGTAACTTAGCGTGACCCACAGACCGAATTAGCAACGCCCGATAAAATCTTCGGCCGCCAAGATTTCTCGGCAAGAGTTCAACAAACTGAAAAATGATCATTCATATAGATATGGACGCCTTCTATGCATCCGTGGAAGAACGGGATCATCCTGAGTTAAAGGAGAAACCGGTAGTGGTCGGTGGTACCCCTGAAGGTCGTGGCGTGGTGGCGGCCGCCAATTACGAATCCCGCAAGTTTGGTTTGCACAGCGCAATGCCTGCGATCACTGCCAGACGCTTGTGCCCGCAGGCGGTGTTTCTACCGGTGCGAATGGACTATTACGTTCAAGTCTCTCAGCAAATTCGCAAAATCTTTGCACGCTACACCCCGCTGGTCGAGCCGCTCTCCTTGGACGAAGCATTTCTGGACGTCAGCGCCAGTAAACAACTGTTTGGCACCGCGACGAAGATTGGTCGACGAATTAAGGAAGAGATCGCCGGCGAACTTAACCTGACCGCTTCGGTAGGTGTTGCCCCCAATAAATTCCTGGCGAAACTAGCGAGCGACATCGAAAAGCCAAACGGGTTCGTGGTGGTGAATCCCGAAGACGTACAACCCTTTTTAGAGCCTCTGGCCGTTACCCGCCTCTGGGGGGTAGGAAAGCAAGCAGCCAGAAAATTGGCCCAGCTCGACATTGACACCATAGGCGCACTACGTCGGCAACCACGTGAGCTGCTGATCGAATTATTCGGCAACCAAGGCAGTCACCTGTTGGCCTTGGCGAGAGGCATCGACCCACGCACGGTGGTCCCGGATCACCGTGCGAAATCCATCTCCCATGAGACCACGTTTGCCACAGACGTGACCGATATCGATGTGTTGCGCTCCACCCTATTGACACAAACAGAGCAAGTGGCTCGGCGATTGCGCCGCCAAGAGCTGCGTGGCCGTACGGTGATACTCAAGTTGCGATTCAGCGACTTCCGTACCCTAACCCGTTCACAATCCCTGGCAGATCCGACTCATAGTACACACGAGGTTTGGCGGTGCGCTGCATCGCTACTGCAAAGAACCTTGACCCGGAAGCAATTCGCCATTCGGTTGCTCGGCATGGGGGTAAGCGGCTTTGGCACACCCGATAGCGCGCAGGGTGATTTGTTCTATCAGCGAGTGCGAGACAAGCAGGCTGTCATCGACGTTACAACAGACAGGATTAATGAGCGCTTCGGTCGAACCGCTGTACGCCGCGGGCTTTCGAAACGAAACCCTCACAACGACTAGATACTTGCCACTGCGTATACCACAGGCCCTGTAGGTCTTACCTCAGCCCACGCCGATACCGCGTGACTTTTAATAACACTAGCTTTCGTATTTATATTGAACATCGTTTAAATTTTTACTATAATTGTTAAACATTGTTTAATTAGGTACAAAATGCACAACAATGGGCATGGTTTTGATAGTGCTAGGCGGGTACGCAGGCTACCTATTGGCGGGTTGGTCAACCCAGCTTTTCGGGGTTGTCACAGGGGTAACAATTGGTGCCCTCGAGGCTCTCCAGTTCAATCTAAATAAACGCCTTGGATCCCTGGGTCGACTTCATACCACGACCTCCGCATCGCCGGGCGATGCCCTCAACGACTCATCAAAAGTTGCGGCGACTACCGCGGCCCGCCCACAGAATCGAATGAACCGCACAAAGCTGACAAGCAACCATCAACGATAGACCACGGGATTACACCATCGACTGCGCCAAAGACCCACCCCAAATGGTGCGCCCAATTATGGCAAGCCCTAAGATCATGGTTCACTTCCGAGAATGTTCCGGTCAAAGTCGGTGTTATCGTTTCGTTCTTTGGGGTGGCGTTTCTGCTTAAGTACGCCATCGACAAAAGCCTACTTCAGCTTTCCCATATGCATGCGTTTGCTGTGCGTCGGCGCGGCGACACTTGCCATGCTGCTGACCGGTTGGCGATTGCGTCATCGCCATCGCAACTATGCGCTAGGCATTCAGGGTGGTGGCATAGGGTGTATTGTTGACATTAGGCTGTGTGCCGTTGATGGCAGTTCAGGCTTTGCTTCTCATCGAACGCAGCCTGACGTCAGCAAACCCGTCGCCGCTGCCCTATATACCCATACTGAATTCTTTGGATATGACTGTGGGCTTTGCGCCGTTGGTACTCTGGTGGTGGTCGAAAGCAACACAACAAGCCGGTCAGCAAAACGCCTCCCATCGCGGTTGGTTTAGGTAGGCACTCATGGGCGTTGGATTCCTTGCACTTAACCTTACGATGATACGAACCGTGCATCACTGGGCCGGGGTGACATTCTCTGCTCTACAGTTATTTCAATCCGTAGTGCTGCAAGCAACACTCTCGATTTTGTGGGGCGCGCTGGCGTTACTTGCGATGCTCCTCGGCGCGAAGCGTCCCGATCGACAGCTTTGGCTCACTGGTGTTGGATTAATGGCGATTGTGGTTAACAGCGAGACCCTTGGGCCACGAGGCTCTCTGGCGTGCGCCTAAAGACGCAGCTACCAAGGGTACCATTGGGTTCAACGGCAATTGTCGCTTCGTCCTCAGGCGAACAACCTCGCGTGCGCCTAAAGACGCACCTACCAAGGATACCATTGGGTTTCAACGGCAATTGTCGCTTCGCCTTCAGGCGAACAACCTCGCGTGCGCCTAAAGACGCACCTACCAAGGGTACTATTTAGGTTTCAAAGGCAATTTGTAGTACAGCAGATGAGGTTTCCAGAAACTCTTGGAACGCGCCGACAAAGCCGTCGTAATGCTTATCGGTCAGTGGTAACGACAGACTGATAAAACCGCGGGCGGCAAGATAGTAGCCGCTACGCAGCATCGTGAGATGGAGCAAGGCACGTGCGTCTTGGTGTGCCTCTACCGTATCGGCAGGAGTCCTAATCGGCCCGTCCTGAAAATGGATGCACATGATTGAGCCAACCCCGGTAACCTGTGCCGCCACACCGGTTTGTCGGATCACAGTGTTTAGTCTTTGGCGAAACTTCTCTCCATTTCGATTGTGTTGTTCTGCGACCTCGGGTGTGTAGACATTCTTTAAGCTGGTGACCCCCGCCGCCATGGTCAGCACATTATTATTAAATGTGCCGGCATGAGGTAAGGCATCCGGGAGATTGGGATCGAACTGCCGCATGATGTCTTCACGACCACCAAAAGCCCCCACAGTGAGCCCACCGCCGATATACTTTCCGAAAGTGGTCATATCGGGAATGATGCCAAGCTTGAGCTGCAAACCACCGGTCGACAGTCTTGACGTCATTACTTCGTCAAAGATCAGCACAACTTCATGCTCGCTGGCAGCTTTTCTAAGTCCTTGCAGAAATTCTGGGTCACCTGGAATCGCGCCGGCAGCGCCCATCATGGGTTCAACCAAAATGGCTGCCAACGTCTCAGCGTGTTGTTCGATTAGTGGCAAGGTGTGGTCTAAGTCGTTGTACCTGCCCATTACCGTGGTGTAAGGGGCGTTAATGGGACTATTGCCATGGGCAAAATAAAGAACTCCGCCGTGATACGCGCCGTCAAACACCATGATCTCACTCTTACCCGTGAAGCTACGGGCCGCGTTCAGCGCAAACATATTAGCCTCGGTGCCGGAATTGCAGAATCGGATCAGATCACATGAGGGAAACTTCTCACACAGAATAGCGGCGAGCTCTGCTTCATACTGATTCGGTGCGCACAAAACAATGCCGTCATCCAACGCCTGTTTTACGGACTTAGTGATCGCAGGATGGGAATGACCAAAGAGTCCAGCCGTGTATTCCCCTAGGAAATCAACGTAGTGATGTCCGTCAATGTCCCACAGATCCACCCCGCTGCCCCTTTGCATGACGAGCGGGAAAGGATCGTAGTGCAAGACGCTACGAGTATTACCTCCGGGTAGCACCTGTCGGGCTCTGTTGTGTCGCTTCTTACTTAGCGGATTGTCAGCGATGAATTTCTGCATTGCGTCGTCCAAAGCCGCTTGCAACGTCAGGTTACGTTTGGGATTGGTTTTGTAAACCATCATGAGACCCGCCATATGACTTCAGTCTAACCTTGATAGTGCTTGTAGCAGATGATCTATGTCCACAGTCCCCGCGTGAATATGTCCGGAGATCAAGCCGACAAATTCCTCCGGCGCCATAAGCGGATGAATCTTCATTCACTTGCCACAGATGTTCACAAATAATTTTCTCTCCTAAGATTCTAAAACAGTTTATGCGTTTCAAAGAGTTACCACTTAGAGTTAACAACCGGTGGCAGCTCAGCGCCCTAACATAGACCTCTCAGGGTATGCAGCCCAATTGACTTGAACCATGCCAATGCTATTGTTGAATTGTAGAACTCACACCTTAGTTTGAGGAAGATTT
>JAOTYS010000278.1 GCA_029861795.1 Gammaproteobacteria bacterium
CGAAAGGAGAAACGATCGCAAATTCCGGCGGTGACCCATGCTGACGGTTCAGGCCGCCTGCAGTCGGTGCAGCGTGACACCAATCCTCGCTTCTACCGATTGATAGAAACATTTGGTAGGATCACTGGAATTCCGATGGTGTTGAATACTTCTTTTAACGAAAACGAACCCATAGTATGCACACCGGGCGAGGCGTTGACTTGTTTCTTGCGATCCGGCATGGATGTGCTTGTTCTTGGGGATTACGTTATCGAAAGATCAGTGCATTAGAGACCCGCAGTTGGTAACGACTTCGACGTACCAGTATCGATGACTGGGATTTTGCAGCATTCTGCTGTATTGAGCTACGTTGTCGCAATCGGCGTCACCGCCACAACAATCTCTGCCCTCAAGCATTTAGCTCCGCGCCTAGGTTTAGTGGATACGCCTGGTGGCCACCACATGCATAACATGCCAACACCGCTGGTGGGCGGTATCGGTATGTTCTTTGGGTTTGCGCTTTCCCTCCTAATCCTTCAGACACCGCTTTCTACCATGCTCCCGCTGTTTGCGGGATGTGCATTGCTTGTTGTTGTCGGAGTATTTGATGATTTACATGAACTGTCTACAAGAGCTCGTTTTGGCGCACAAATTATCGCTGCGTCTCTGATGGCAGTGTGGGGCGACGTAACGCTCCGTGATCTTGGCCACCTTGTGTCGGCGGACATAGTCGATCTCGGGATGTGGGCGGTGCCGCTTACGGTTTTTGCGACTGTAGGTGTGATCAACGCGCTCAATATGTCGGATGGAATGGACGGTCAGGGTGGCAGCGTTGCGCTGATTGCGTTTGGGTTCCTGGTGCTAGTAACAGTATCGGCTGGCCGCGAGACGGATGTGATCAATCTAATCTTGCTGTGGCTGATCACGGGTACATTTCTAATCTTTAATCTACGCCTTCCGGGTAGACGTCGGGCCGCCGTTTTTATGGGGGACGCGGGCAGTATGTTTCTGGGGTTCGTGTTGGCCTGCTATCTGATTAATCTATCTCAGGGAGACCAGCGAGTGATAACTCCTGTCACCGCCCTGTGGTTTATTGCCTTGCCTCTCTACGACACGGTGGGCGTAATGTGGCGACGTATTTTAGAAGGAAGTTCCCCATTCGGAGCTGATCGTACGCACTATCACCACTTACTCTCTGGGTTGGGTCTGGGCGTCAATCAATCGCTGCTTGTTATCGTTGTGAGTGCTGTCGTGTTGGGATCCATAGGACTAGCCGGTCAACTTCTGCATGTCTCTGAGTCTTTGATGTTCTTCGTTTTTCTCGGTTTATTTCTAGCTTATTTCTTAATTACTGGTGTAGCAGTGAAACGAATGCGCGGCCTAGCCCCGCTACGGTGCTCCGGAATATAGAGACCAAACGAAGACCCCGCCATGGCGGGGTCTTCGATCTAGAATTGTGTCGCGGAGATGCTTATTCGTCTCCGCCAAAGATGCCCAGGATGTGTAGAAGGCTAAGAAACAGGTTGTAGATAGTAATGTACAGCGTAACCGTGGCCATAATGTAGTTGGTCTCGCCGCCGTGAATGATCTCACTGGTTTGCCACAGGATCAGGCCTGACATTAATAGGATAAACATCGCAGAGACGGCCAGGGATAGCGCTGGAATAGAGAAGATCGCTGCGCCTAGTCCTGCAAGGAAAGCCACCAGGATTCCGGTGATCAGGATTCCCCCCATGAAGCTAAAGTCCTTGCGGGTTGTGAGTGCATAGCCTGAAAGCCCGAGGAATATCACTCCAGTACCTCCCATAGCGGTCATTACCAGTTGACTTCCATTTTGGAAGGCGTGGAGATAAACGCTGATGATGGGCCCCAAGGTCAGTCCCATGAAGCCGGTTAGCGCGAATACGAAAACGAGCCCCAATGCTGAATTGCGGAACCTGGCGGTCAGAAATAGTAGTCCGAAATAGCCGACGAGGGTGATGACCAGCCCGGGATGTGGCCAGTTGTAGGCCATAGATAGCCCCGCGGTCAGCGCGCTGAAAAGCAACGTTAGTGACAGCAGAGCGTAGGTGTTCTTTAAGACCTTATTGACAGCAATACCGGACTCGACCGGGCGTGCAATGGTCTGGCTAACTCGATTCATGGTTACCTCCGAAGTACTAAGAATTTAATCTGTCCAGAAGGCTAAGACTATAGCCTACCCGTTAGGTTCAAGGATACTGAAATAAAACAGAAAATCAACTACTTAACAAAATCTCCATAATGGTACATATGGGGACGTTTCGTATATCCTTCAAGTCCTTATCAAGTCCGGAGAGGTGGCTGAGTGGTCGAAAGCGGCGGTCTTGAAAACCGTTGAAGGGCAACCTTCCGGGGGTTCGAATCCCTCCCTCTCCGTCAACTACCTTATCATCTAAGGTCGCTTGGCTTACTGGTGGTGCGAGTCAGAATCAATCAGAGGCGTAGAGATTGCTTGGCACTCGCCTCTTTAAAGTTAAAATACGAGGCTGCTACTAGTTTGATCTACTAGCCTTGCTCCGCTTGTCTGTGAGATTCGTGTTTGACAAGCAATGGGATCAATGCATCGAAGGTCGTTTGCGCCTGCCACTTTAGTGCAGATTTGGCTTTTGCCGGATCTGCACCACTATAGGCCAGATCGAAAGGTCTGAACAACGCAGGATTTACATCCACGTGATCCGTCCAGTCTAGGTCGACTTCTCGAAAGCACCGTTCGAGGAACTCTTGGAGGCTATGGGATTCTCCAGTGGCGATGACATAATCGTCGGGTTGAGGTTGCTGCAGCATTAACCACATGGCCTCGACATACTCCTGGGCATAGCCCCAGTCGCGCCAGACGTCCAGGTTCCCCAGCTCCAGGCGCATGCGTTGGCTGCGCGCAATACGTACTGCCGCTGAGACGATTTTGCTGGTGACAAATCGAGTCGGTCTTAGCGGGGAATCGTGATTAAAGAGAATTCCAGAGCAAACGTAAAGGCGATAGGCTTCGCGGTAGGTTTGGGTAGTCCAAAAGGCGGTGGCCTTGGCCATGGCATACGGACTCTTGGGTCGAAACGGATTTGATTCGCTGCAGTGGGTACCGGGTGTCGTTTCACCAAAGCATTCACTAGAGCAAGCGTTGTAGAGACGAACATTGGCGTTCAGGAATCTCAGCACTTCAAGGAGCTGAATGGTTCCACTGGCGATACTTTCGAACGACTCCATCGGCTGTGAAAACGATAGACCCACCGAGCTTTGCCCAGAAAGATTATAGATTTCGTTGGGCTGTACCTCGGTGATCACGTTCAGAAGATTTCGGAAATCGTGAAGAGACGCTGAGTGGACAGAAATTTGCTCTCTGATGCCGAGCGTCTTTAGCCCTTTAAAGGCTTGATTTTCTGCGTCGCGGGAAGTTCCGTGCACAACGTAGCCTTTCGAAAGCAGTAACTGTGCCAGGTAAGCGCCGTCTTGGCCCGAAATTCCGAGAATAAGTGCTCGTTTACTCATGTGACTAGGGCGGGGTGACCGAGCACGGCCTTTCGGGGAACCTGCCATGCTCTCATTGGGTGACTCCTAACAATTTTTGGCCCGTATGACAAGAGTTGACAGTCCCCAGCATAAGCGGGTAGTTTCCAAGTACCCACTATATCTATAAATAAAGGGTAAAGAAAAGTGAATAGATTCCACCGGAGGATTCAAAGTTGCGGACTTGGACTAGTCTGGCTTTGCTCACAGCTAGTTGGTTCCCCCTTGCCGCAAACGCAGAATGCGTGGTATGGCAATATGAGGTCGTAGACGAATCATTAGCTGAACGTTGGCCGGCTGCCACCGTGTCAGTCGAGCGGGCGAGCTTTGAGCTTGCGCCAGATACATCGTTGGACAGTATCGGTACCGATCAGCCCTCGGTGTCAGCTATCGAGGATATGATCGAGCAGATCGCTGGGTCGCATGATGTGGACACAGGGCTTGTTAAAGCAGTTGTGCAGGCCGAGTCTGCATTTGACCCTTCGGCTAAGTCTCACCGTGGGGCAGCGGGCTTAATGCAGCTTATGCCTTGTACTGCTGCGCGTTATGGCGTGCATGATCCGGCTGATCCAGGCGAGAATATTCGCGCAGGTGTGCGACATCTGAAGTATCTGCTACAGCTGTTCGAGAACGACACCACGCTTGCGTTGGCGGCCTACAATGCTGGAGAAACTGCGGTGCGGCGATACCAGGGGATACCTCCTTATCGAGAAACCCAGGCATACGTGACCAAAGTTCTAACACTGCAACGCACCTACAATCAATCGGACTCTCAATATAGTTGCCAGCCCCTTTGCTGAGTTAACTCTCAACAAGAATAGTTTCCTAAGAAATCCCTGCAAAGCCCGACACGCAGTAAAATTAACAATATTTTTAAGGCTTTAAAGGGATTCAATGACGCTTCCGGGTCGTATCCGAGGTCGACGCAACAGATTGGGCTTCAAGTTGAAACCCACTTGAGTATTCCTTAACTGACGTCCTGTTTGTGAACGGCAGACCCGGATGGGGTGCGGAGATATCTGGACTCATAGACGAGTCGTCATGTCTAGTTTGGTCTTGTCAGGCAAGTTAGAATTCGCGCGCACTTTGGTCGGATGTGACCAACTATGCGAATTCTATTGAGCAATGATGACGGATACTTGGCGCCAGGCCTGGCCTGCCTAGAACACGCGCTGCGCCCCCATGCTGAGGTGTTTGTGGTAGCACCGGACCGCGATCGCAGTGGGGCAAGCAACTCGCTTACTTTGCGTAGCCCCTTGCAGGTTCGCACTGCGGACAATGGGTTTCACTATGTTGACGGGACACCGACAGACTGTGTGCATTTGGCCATCACTGGCTTAATGGGCGAGGAGCCAGATATGGTTATCGCCGGCATCAATGGCGGGGCTAATTTGGGCGACGATGTGATCTATTCCGGCACCGTGGCGGCAGCCACGGAAGGACGCTTCCTGGGGTTCCCGGCAGTTGCGGTGTCCTTGGTAGGCACGCAGTGTAAGTATTACGACACCGCAGCCGAAGTAGTACTACAAGTGATGAACAAGCTTCGGCAGCAGCCGCTCAGCAGCGACGCCATACTTAACATTAATGTGCCTGATCTGCCGGCCGGGGAGCTCGCTGGTTTTCAGGCCACCCGCCTGGGTCACCGCCACAAATCGGAGCCCGTGGTACGCGCCAAAAATCCTCAAGGTGAAGAAGTCTATTGGGTAGGACCCCCTGGCGCTGAGCAAGACGCAGGTCCGGGCACAGATTTTCATGCCATTCGTGAAAATTTTGTGTCAGTGACCCCACTGCAGGTAGATCTGACCCGTCACGCTACGTTGCAGGAGATTGATGCATGGCTGCAAGTTGCAACACCATGACCAAGCGCTCACTAGACGGGATCGGGATGACCTCCATGCGTACCCGGCGGCGCTTAGTGGAGCGGCTACAATCCGATGGCATCGACGATGTCCGGGTGCTCGACGCAATAGAGAGGACCCCTAGACATTTCTTTGTAGATGAAGCCTTAGCAAGTCGAGCCTACGAAGACACAGCCCTGCCAATCGGCTATAACCAAACTATATCGCAACCTTATATCGTTGCAGCGATGACCCAGGTGTTGATCCACGACTTAGAGCCCAAGAAGTTGCTTGAAATCGGTACTGGATCGGGATATCAGACCGCCATCCTGGCGCGAATTGCGGAAAAAGTTTACAGCATCGAACGGGTTGCCGCCTTAATACGCAGGGCTATGGATCGACTATATCGATCGGGGATCCGCAATGTTCACTACCACGAGGGCGATGGGAGCAAGGGATGGATCGATCACAGTCCATACGATGGGATCTTGGTGACGGCAGCTCCAAAAAGTGTTCCCGTGCCGTTGCTACAGCAACTCGACATTGGTGGAAAGATGGTTATCCCCGTGGGTACTCGAAATCAGCAGAAACTTTTGGTAATCGAGCGTACCGATGATGCTTACGTCGAAACCGAGCACGAGTGGGTCAATTTTGTTCCGTTGATTGAAGGCAAAGGCTGATGGGGTCGCGACATCGGCACGCGCCGCGTTATCTGGGTGCATTGAGTTTTGCAGAGTCTTCTTTTTTCCCATTCCTCCAGATGTGATTTTGGCCCCCATGGTTTTGGCGAAGCCCACCCGGGTCTGATGGTACGCCGGTTTAACCACTATCACTTCGGTATTGGGGGGTGTTTGAGTACGCTATTGGGATGTACCTATACCAGCAGGTTCGCCAATCTGTTGTCG
>JAOTYS010000279.1 GCA_029861795.1 Gammaproteobacteria bacterium
GCATCCACCGTTCCGAGCCGCTGAACGGGGAGTGGGCGGCGGTACTCGAAAGTTTGGCGAGCTGGCGCGCCATTCACACCACGGACATGCTGTGGGACACACGCATGTGGGTGAAACCGCTGTGACTGGGCGGCGGTCAGCCGCGCATCATTCCCGCGGTGGCCGTGCTCGGGGTGGTTGCGTCTGTGGCGGAAGGGCTGGGTATCGGCTTGCTGATCCCGTTCCTGTTTTCGCTGACGCAGGGCACGCATGCGGATGGCGGACTGGTGATGCGATGGGTCGATGGTTACGCGGTGCAGTTTGCCGCCGACCTGCGCCTGATTCTCGTTGCAACGATCGCGCTGCTGGTGATCGTCTCCTGTGCGATCAACTTCGCATATCTTCGGGTGCTTTCGTGGTCAACCACGCAGGTCACGCACGACTTGCGGGCGCCGCTTTTGGAGCGATTCGTAAGGCTATCAGACGCCCGTCGGCGTGCGCGGGATGCGGCTCTCTGGTGGCGAGCGGCAGCGCATTGCACTGGCGCGGGCCTTGTTGCGGCAACCGGACATCCCGATCCTCGATGAGGCGACCAATGCGGTGGACAACGCGAGCGAGGCGGTCATCCGTCAGGCCCTCGAGAAGATTGCCGGTTTATTTACCATGATCGTGCACCGTCGATCCAGTATCCGCCACTCTGATCGCGTGGTGGTCATGTCCGCCGGGAGGATCGTCGAGCAGTGTCATCCCGACGAGCTGATCCGCCGCCGTGGCTTCTGCGAGCTGAGCTAGCTCGAATCCGTGCCGTCGACGCAGATTGTTGCGGGTTCCGACATTCAAAAATTGAAAGACAATCAATGAGCAGCCTGATATCGAGAAAACTGGCGAACGTGCGTGCGCGCCTTGTCGATCGCGTTCTGGAATTCAAACCCTTCATCAAGACGTTGAGCATCGGCAGCTGCGATTTACGGTTCTTCTATGCCACTTCGCAGGCGGTGGACTGGTACGACCCGCTGGGCCCGCATCTGCACGCCGAGTTCGAGTGGTTGCAACAGCGGATTGCGGGACGGGTGGAGACGATCATCGACGCAGGCGCTTACCACGGGTTGTACGCGATGGTGATGGCGCGTGCCGCCGCCCCGGGCAGCCGCGTCGTGGCAGTCGATCCGGTAGCGTCCAACGCAGCGATCATGGAGGCGAATTTTGCGATCAACGGGCTCGATATTGAGATCGTGCAGGCAGCTGTCAGCGACGCCGACGCGCCGATCAGCTTCACGCGGGAGAGTTGCGGTCGGATCGTCCAGAGCGGCGGTTTGGCGGTGGCGGGGCGCAAACTGACCTCGATCCTCCCGGAGGCCACCGTGGCGAAGATCGACATCGAGGGGGCCGAGTTCTCCGTTCTGCCGCAACAGATCGATGCCATGCCGACTGTCCATACCTGGATCGTCGAAATTCACCCCGACTTCGGCTTTGACCCGGCGATTGTTCTCGATCTGTTTCGCGCCCGGTCTTTCGAATTGCTAGTACTGAACCGGCAGGCTGCGCGAGTCCAACCGCTTGCGTCCGACGCGCCCTGGACAGAGCGCACGTCGCTGATCGCCTTAGGCCCGTGAGCGCGTCTTTTTACACAGGTCGTGTGCTTGTCACTGGTGGCGTCGGTTCGGTGGGCCGCGAGGTTGTCCGTCAGCTGCTGCAGACCCGCGGAGTTCGTGTGAATAGCTTCGTGCAAATTTTCTACGAAACATAAGATTCAATCTACGCTCAAAGCCAAATGGCTGCAATAGCGACTGAGTTCGCGGGGTTGGAGTAGTTGAAAGTAGCTGGCCGGCATATTCTTAAGCAAGTTTTGCCCAGCAATCTTGAGAAAATGAACCTCCCAAATCTGATTATCATCGGCGCAATGAAGGCGGCAACGACAAGTTTGCACTACTACTTGAACCTTCATCCAGACGTATCGATGTCGAAAGAAAAGGAGCTGAATTTTTTTACCGAAGGAAACTGGGATCTGGGCGTGGAATGGTATGCTTCTCAGTTCAATTCGGGAGCCAGGATCCGGGGAGAGACGTCCCCCGCCTACACCAGGTATCCGCTCGAGCGTGACGTGCCCAGAAGAATGAATTCGGTCGTGCCGGAGGCGAAGTTAATCTATCTACTCCGAGATCCAATTGAGCGACTGATCTCGCAATACGTTCACAGAATAGCTGACGGCCGAGAAACACGACCTTTTGAAGATGCCCTGGCAGAGTTGCGTGACAATCCATATATTGTCCTCAGTCAGTACTTCATGCAACTACAGCAGTTTCTCCGGTTCTATGAGACAACGAGCATCTTGATAGTCACGCAAGAGGATTTGCGCAATAACCCCCGAGATACGATGAGCTCGATATTCAGATTCTTGGAAGTCGATGATGCTTTTTATAGCGAGCACTTTAAGACTATCAGGCACAAGTCGGCCTGGAAAAAAAGGAGAAAGAATGGAATTGGTCTGTATTTGGCCCAGACGTCTCTCATGAAAAACATTGAGAAGCTTCCATTTTCAATTCGTTCCAATGTAGCTTGGTTTCTCTATCTGCCATTCTCAAAGAGAGTCTCCAGACCGCATGTCAGCACGTTGTTAAAGCAGCGGATAATCGATTACTTGCAAGACGACATAGATCGGCTGAGAAGGTTTACAACGTACAAGTTTGAGGACTGGTGTCTCTAACGCAAAGATCTCATCTCGTCGTGGTATGAGAAAAGGGGGGGCATGATAGAGAAAAAACGCTGCAACTGTCGGTCATCCTGCTAACACATGCACATGCGAATGCGAATGCGGGTCGAAGAATTCCCATCCATTTGCTTCCACACCAGGCCTTCGGCCGCAAACTCGCCAGAGTCTGTTTTGCATTGCTACAAAATGAGACCGACTTCAACTCAAATCTCCCACTTAAAGGTTGAGCGTTAACGATAGAATCTATACTCATGCCCCCGTGGGTCGACAATCGGGAGGGTAACTCGTCACACCTGTTGCCCGACCTTTCAGAGCCGCACGCTAATCCGATACACCTGGATCTGTCCGACAAATAGGAGCTGGGCTAAGTGCTTGGTCAGTCATCATCTTATCACTCAAGAAACAAGCCAGCTACCGTCTTTCACTGGGAAGAGGCGATTGCTTTCACAAAGCACAAAGTCGTGATAACTCCGCATTTCCGTGAGATGATCCCATTAAGATCCTCTCATCGGTCGATCGACTGGCTACTTTTTGAGATTCGCAATCTGCTCGCCCATCTTCTCATTTTGCCTATTGTGTTAAGAAATTATCACGCAGACTTGATATTGGTGCAGTATTTTAGATCCAAGACGCTTCTAGCGACAACGATAGGGTTATGGCTCTTTCGCAAAAAGCTACTCTTCATAATTCATCGTAATATACAGTTGGCACACGTTCGGCCACGAGAGCGTTTGTATTTTAATCTTCTTTGTCGTCTTGGATTTCAGTTTGGCTTTCTGGAAGCAGCGGACGGGCTAGCCGAACTCGGCGTCGAGTTTCGCGAGCGACAGTTTCTCATGTTGCCGCTGCCCGTCTATCCAAAGCTAGCGCGGGGTAGCAAAGAAAGGCGAGTCGGCCCGCCCGCGATTGGGGTGATCGGACGTGAGTTGCCTGAGAAGAACACGGATCAACTGCTGAATCTTCTTGTTGGCTGGCGGGCCAGCGGCGACCTCTCCGCCGAAATCATCCTGGGGTCCAATGACGCTCGAGTGCTGGAGACTTGGGCACAGAAGGGTGTAACAACAGTGCAAACGATGGATTATCAGGACTACTTACGGTCTGTATCGGGTGTCGATGTGCTTTTGATCTATTATGATAAATTGCATTATTTTTACCGCAGCAGTGGCGTTATTCACGAGGCGGCGTGCGTAGGTACAGCCGTCGTTTGCCCAGATTTTCCCGTGTTCAGGTATCAGGTGACGCAGCCGGTCCGGGTTGGCGCGTTGTTTCAATGCGTTGAGGGGATGCTGCCGGCGATTCAAAGCGCCCTCGAGATCGCGAGGTCCGAGCCTGACAATTTCAAGGTGTGGGCGAAAGCGCGGTGCCCCGAAGAGTTCAGTCGGCGGATTGATCGCTTCATCGAGAAGCGCTTGTAATTACGCCCAGCTTCTTTTTACCCGCCGGGCGGGCTAGACAAACCGTCAGCCCGAACAAAACTGCTCCAAAGGCCTTCATAGGCTTATCTATTCATGACTGCAGTTACTTTCGGTTTTGCATATTTTCCGACCAAAGCGTCGGCCATAATTTGATCATATTTCCCGCTCTCTTTGAGCCGTTTCAGCCCTTCATTGAACAAATCGCGCATCTGCTCGTTTCCCGGAATTTTCTTGCTGAGCAGCAGATGCATTGGCTGAACGTGTATGGGTTTTTCATGGTGAGTGAACAGATTCGCCTCCTCTTCAGGAAACGTGTCACGGATTTGCGCATAAGTCACCATGATCTCTCCGGGGAACACTTGGACGCGTTCCTTCAACAGGATTTTCAAATTGACTTCGTCGCTCCTGGCTCGAACGGTGCGGATGAGGCCGGCTTCTTCAGCCGCTTCAAAATCTTCGCCGTAGAAATACTCCGCTGTCCCGCCGATCTTGACGTCTTTCAAGTCTTCCATTGACGTCCAATCGAACTGGGGTTTCTTGAGATGAAAGAAGACGAACTTTGACGGGACCACTGGATCCGTGTAGAAAAAGTGCTTTCGTCACTCTTCGGAATCGACCCAAACCGCAGTGCCGTTCCACACGCCGTCTCTGGCGAGTTTCATAGATCGTGTCCATGGGAAAAAACCGTACTCGACCTCAATGCCGACAAGCGCGTTACCGCAAGCTAAAGATAGAGCGAGGGAGAGAGCGAAGGTAATAAGTGTGCGATTCGGGGACGCAAGTAAGCAATCAACTCTTTTCTCTTCATGATATTTCCTCCTTAGAAATATCATGAAAAATAGAACCGCCGTGTTGAGTCTCGCCCCATCAGATACCAACCGGATACTGTTTGATCATACATATGGTTTAAGCTTTTAAACATCCATATCCGGCCTCAAAATGGCTTCTTGAGTTCTGCATCCGCAGAGAAACTATGAAGAAGTCAAAACTGATGAGTTAAACTTCAAGAAACTGGACAGGGTCGAATAGACTATATCGTCACGAGTTACTCAAATGGCATCATGTTAACTAAAGAAATGGGGCTCACAGCCAAAATACAACCTCTGCCAACGCCCATCATTAAGGAAGATGACCTGTACATTATCTTTAGCAAGAAGACGATATCCCCCGAGTTTGTGGAGCGGTTTTCGACGGTACTCAGAGCATTTAAAAAAACTGATTCCTATCGTGTTATCTACGAAAAATACTTCGGGCTACCATACCGATAGCGGAATTGGCGGGGACTTTCGCTAGAGATTTAACTAGACATTCCGCTTCATACCCGATTGCTCAATTTAGACGAGAGATGATTATTTTGTTTGTTGTTACCCATCGGGCAATGGGTCGGAATGTAATTATGGGTTCACCAACGCGTTGACGGCTATTTTTTTGAGGTTGAGAATTAAAGAGATTGTGCAGGTAAGAACATTTGGGCGTCTATTTTCTTATCTCGCGGCGATGTTCATTGCGCCGCTGGTGGGTGTCTGGATATCCGGCAAATCTAGCGTTCCGTACCTCGAGTTTCCACCGATTCCAAGCGAACACATTCCTGCCAATTTTTCCTGGTTCGCATTTGTGTTAATGGCGATTCTGATCGTGTTGGTGCTTGTACCGTTCGTTGTGAAAGTGCTGCGGACCTCAAATGGCCTAACCATACCGTCGCCTCGACATCACTTCCCCGCATGGGGTTGGTATGGCGTGATTTGGCTCTTGGCGGCATGGGTATTGGCGTGGACCCGTTTTGACTGGTTCGCCACGCTGCAGGAATTCACCTTCACACCATTGTGGCTGGGATATATTTTGGTGGTGAACGCGCTCACATACCAACGAACTGGTCGTTGCATGCTGACGCATCGTTGGCGTTACTTCCTGATGTTGTTTCCGTTGAGTGCGGTGTTGTGGTGGAGTTTCGAATATCTCAATCGCTTCGCGGGAAACTGGCATTATGTCGGCACCAACGATTTCACTCCTTGGCGATATTTTGTATTCGCTACCCTTCCATTCTCAACGGTGCTACCGGCGGTTCTTGGCACTGCAGAGTGGCTGAAAACATTTCCGCGTGTGA
>JAOTYS010000021.1 GCA_029861795.1 Gammaproteobacteria bacterium
AGCCTGCGTAAGACTCTGCGACGGAAGCAATATGTTGTAACAGCAGATCGGGCGTTCCGCGAAGTAGTACAGGCCTGCGCTGGGCCAAGACCCCATCATCCACTGGGTGAGACCTGGATCACCGCCAAGATGATGGATGCCTATTGCCGGTTACACGAGCTAGGATATGCTCACTCTATAGAGTGTTGGCACGGCGATCGGCTTGCCGGCGGGCTTTATGGTGTCGCACTGGGGCGAGTTTTCTTTGGCGAGAGTATGTTTAGCCATCGCACTGATGCATCCAAAGTCGCTCTTGTGTATCTAACGCGGCAACTAATGCGTTTGAAGTTTGCGCTAATAGACTGCCAAGTATCCTCAGCACATCTCTATAGCCTAGGGGCCAAAGAAATTTCACGCAGGGAGTTTATGCGCCAACTAGATGACGCCATAGCGGAGAATAAACACCCGAGCTGTGACCGTTGGACGCTGGAACCCGACTCAAGCGCGTAGCCAATGACTGAATCCGGCCTATATCTCTCGGCCCCCCACGACTGCCCGTATATCCCCGGTCAGACTGCCATGACATTGGTGGTGGATCCCCGCACCCAAGTCGAGCGGCCACTTTTCGAGTTGTCGATGAGGTACGGGTTCAGGCGTAGCGGCGAGATGATCTACCGACCCCACTGTCCGTCTTGTAGCCAGTGTGAATCAGTAAGAGTTCCAGTGAATGATTTCATCCCTAGTCGCAGTCAAAAGCGTACCTGGCGCCGCAACCAAGACCTGTGTGTAGAACGATGTCCGCCTGTGTTCACAGACGAACACTTCGAGCTCTATTTGCGCTACCAAACGATCCGCCACCCCGACGGCCCAATGATTAATTCCGACCCAGAGCAATGCCTCAACTTTTTGAAAGGGCCGGCCGACATAACGTCGTTCTATGAAGTGCGGTTACAAAACACGCTAGTAGCTGTGGCAGTGGTCGATCGGCTGAGTGACGCTCTGTCCGGCGTGTATACATTCTATGATCCAACCTTTTCGCGACGCAGCATAGGCGTTTTTGCGATTCTATGGGAAATTGAGCAGACCAAGCGCTTAGGGTGCCAATGGCTCTACCTTGGCTACTGGATCAAGCAATGCAGCAAGATGGCGTATAAGATCAACTTTCGGCCTGTGGAGCACTTTCGCGATGGCGATTGGCGGAGATTGTCCCCATTATCTGCGTCTTTACCCTCACCTAGGAATGCGGCATCATAGCGCGTTTCAAATTCAGGCGAACTGAGTATTGGCGAAAGAAGAACACATTGAAATGGAAGGAACTGTCCTCGAGACACTGCCGAACACGCAGTTTCGAGTGGAGCTAGAGAACGGTCACGTGGTGACTGCACACATTTCAGGCAAGATGCGCAAGCATTATATACGAATCCTGCGCGGCGACCGTGTAACAGTGCAGCTTACTCCCTACGATCTTTCTAAAGGAAGAATCACCTACCGCATGCGCTAGGTGCGTCCTGATCCCTGATTCCTGACTACTTTATTGCGATCTAGAATAAGTCTAGCCTTGCGGACTATCTCGCCCTTCTCCTAGTGCTATAATGTCATCAGCTTGCGGAGATTTCTAATGTGGGAGGAGGCTCCTTTAGAATGCAACCGTGCATAAAGCAATGTATGATACACCAACAAAAACAATAAACGAGTGTTGGCGGTCGCACCGTGTGATTGATTAGCAGTCCGCCAAATATAGACAGCACACCAACGCATTGAGAAGAGAGGGTGGAAGGAATTATGTTCGAAGGACTCATTGATCTCCCCTGGTGGGGTTACGTTCTAGCAGCTCTGGCAATCACCCACGTCACCATTATTAGCGTCACCCTTTACCTGCATCGTAACCAAACCCATCTGGCTCTGGATCTGCATCCAGTTGTAGGTCATTTCTTCCGATTTTGGTTGTGGCTTACGACTGGCATGGTCACGCGTGAATGGGTGGCGGTACACCGCAAACACCATGCAAAGGTAGAAACCGCCGAGGATCCCCATAGCCCACAAGTTCGGGGCATTCATACGGTGCTGTGGCTAGGCGCTTGGCTTTACAGGAAAGAGTCGAATATCCAGGAAACATTGGAAAAGTACGGCTATGGAACCCCCAACGACTGGGTGGAGCGAAACATATACACGCCACTTACTTACGTAGGACCCGCGTTTATGCTTCTCATTAATATCGTCCTATTCGGGCTGTATCCCGGATTCGCGATCTGGGTGGTACAAATGCTGTGGATCCCATTTTGGGCGGCTGGCGTGATCAACGGGGTCGGACACTTTTTTGGCTATCGCAATTATGAAGTCGCAGACGCGAGCAAGAACATTGTCCCATGGGGCATCATCATTGGCGGAGAAGAGCTCCATAACAACCATCACGCCCATGCGAGCTCTGCCAGATTTTCATCGCGGCGTTGGGAGATAGATTTGGGCTGGTTTTATATTCGCGTGCTGAAGTTGGTGAAACTAGCTCGAGTCAAAAAATTGGCACCGCAACTGCTCATACAGCCAGATAAAGGGCATTGCGATTTCGATACGCTGCGCGCCGTACTAAACAGTAGGTTTCAGGTGATGGCCAACTTTGTCAAGGATGCACTGCGTCCGGTCTACCGCGAGGAGGTACGAAAAGCACGCAAAGAGGATAGAGCACGGTGGACCTTACTCAAGCGCGCCAAAATGTTAATGATTCGCGAGGGGTCACAACTCGACGAAACCCATAGAACTTCCTTGAACAAAGCGCTGGAGTTGAACCCGAAGCTCAAGACGGTCTATGCGATGAAACAGGGTTTACAAGAAATCTGGGGGCGCTCTACCACGACCCAGGAACACTTACTCCATGCGCTTGAGGAATGGTGCCACGAGGCCGAGGCCTCCGGGATCGAAGCGCTCAGGGATTTTTCGTTGAAGCTGAGAGGTTACACCCTAGCACGCTCCGGCCCCTAGGGACTACGTCCCCTATATAAGTCCCTTCGGCAAGGCAAGATTTGTGGTCAACCTGCCGTGCAATGGACTGGTACGCGGGAAATGCGCCTGCAAAAACTCCATCTGATCAGCCAGTACTCGTCTCCCCCGAAGATATACGTATTCGGCGTGGGTGGGGGCGAAGGGGACTGCCAGCAAACTCACTCCGGCCTCTTCGGGTGTACGACCGGCTTTGTAGTTGTTGCAACGCTTACAAGCGGTGACGACGTTAGCCCAGCCGTCCGTACCCCCACGGCTTAGCGGGGTCACGTGATCCCGCGACAACTCGGAGGTCTGAAACTTTTCACCACAATACATACACACACACGCATCTCGTGCGAACAAAGCCTCGTTACTCAGTGGTGGAACGTAGTCTTTCGCCAATTTTTCGGTAACGCGACCTTCGCCCCGGGTGGCAATAATTGAATTGACCTCGATCACGCTTCGACGACCGGTAACGGCATTGTGACCACCGCGAATACGGTACAAAGTGACGCCACAGGAGTAGACAACCTGACCGAGGTGATACAAACGCGCCGCTTCCCGGTAACCGATCCAATCAAGTGGCATTCCCGCCACATCAGTACGCAGTCCGGGTTGTTCAAGGGAATACACCGTAAAATCTCCTATCGTAAGGCAATCTCCGATCAGACGACTGCATAACCTGAGTCTGCTTGATCGCAAACCCCCAAACTACAGTCGCCCGAGATTAAACCAGACAATGAAGCGCATTGTCACGTACTTGGACACCAACCGAAGGGCGTACGACTCAAACAGCGGGCAATAGCGGGGGTCCTATTGGTCCAACTATGACCACTTGGTTGTCGCTAGGGCTGCTGTTAGTTTAGCAATGGAAACCACTCTGGCTCCCATGATCCAACGGACGATGGCCCGAAAGCAGGCGCCGGACTAAAGGCTGGGGTCAGTTGAACACGAACAGTTATGTGCGGCGCTGGATTTACAACGCTGATGGTGGGCCGGCCGCTTGCAAAGCCTACTTGATCTTCGATTCTTTATAGATCACGTGCTTGCGAACCACCGGATCGTATTTCTTCATTTCGAGCTTTTCCGTAACCGTCCGCTTGTTCTTGGTGGTGGTATAGAAATGACCGGTACCTGCAGATGACACTAGTTTGATCTTGTCACGCATGGTGATTCCTCTTGATCAGACTTTCTCTCCACGGGCTCTGAGTTCCTTGAGCACAACGTCTATCCCTTTCTTGTCGATGGTTCGCAGTCCTTTCGTGGACACACGTAAGCGCACCCACCGGTTCTCACTGCCTACCCAAAACTTACGGTAGTGCAGATTAGGCACGAATGAACGACGGGTCTTGTTGTTGGCGTGAGACACATTGTTCCCGCGCAAAGTGCGCTTACCCGTTACTTGACATACCTTCGGCATCAAACCTGCTCCCACAAGAACATCTGGCGGACGAGGGGCGAGTTTATACCAGAAAAGACGATCCATCGGTAGTCTCAGGACTCAAGATCATGATGGATCCCGACTCGGCTAGAGTGACCCACGCTCGTTCAACGACACCGTTTCACTATCACCGATTACCAAATGATCCAGCAATCTAATATCCATAAGGGCCAAAGCGTCTTTAAGACGCCGCGTGAGCGCTTCGTCAGCCCTGCTGGGTTCAGCCACTCCAGACGGATGGTTGTGGGCCACGATCACCGCCGCTGCACCGTAGCGCAGCGCCCGTCTTACCACCTCACGAGGATGAACCGTAGCGCCGTCTATAGTCCCGTGGAATAACTCCTCGAATGCGAGTACGCAGTGACGCGTGTCAAGAAACAGCGCGCAAAATATCTCCTGACCTCTGTCTCTGAGCACGGCCTGCAAATAGGTGGTGACATCCCGAGGAGAACTCAGCGACTCACCTCGCTGCCAGCGCTCCGCCAAATAACGGCGCGCAACCTCAAGGATGGCCTGCAATTGCCCAGACTTCGCGGGACCGAGGCCCCGCACCGCAGACAGCTCTGCACGGTCGGCGGTCAGCAGGTTACGCAGCCCGCCAAAGTTGTTCAGCAAATCCCGGGCCAAGTCCACTGCTGTCTCACCGGGCGAGCCGGTGCGCAGGAATATCGCGAGTAATTCTGCGTCGGAAAGGGTGGACGGGCCGTGTTTGAGAAGTTTCTCTCGCGGACGTTCAGATTGGGGCCATTGGGTAATGGTCATGACGAGACCTCCTTGTCTTACAATCCGTTTTATCTCACCAAGCTAGCTTATCATGAAGTACACTTAGATTGACTCGTCAGTAGCAACTGATTTGTGAATATGTCTATGTTGACGAATAAGCTCATCTTGGTGGGTGTGACCGGCGGCATCGCCGCATATAAGAGTGCTGATCTCATCCGGCGCTTGCGCGAAGCGGGCGCCGATGTGCGTGTGGCCATGACTGAAGGGGCGTCGCGCTTCATCACGGCCCTCACCCTCCAAGCGCTGAGCGGACATCCAGTGCATCAAAAGCTGCTCGACCCTGAGGCGGAATCCGGAATGGGGCACATCGAAATCGCTCGTTGGGCAGACGCGATCCTAGTCGCCCCTGCCAGCGCTAACTTTCTGGCTCGCCTGAGTCATGGGATGGCAGACGATTTGCTAACAGCCGTGTGCTTGGCGACCGAGGCGGAGCTTGCTGTTGCCCCAGCCATGAATCAACAAATGTGGCAGAACCCTAACACCCAAGAGAACCTTGAACGGTTACAGAGAACCGGCGTCAGCATATTTGGTCCTGACAGTGGGAGCCAGGCCTGCGGCGAGGTCGGGCCTGGACGCATGCTAGAGCCTACAGAACTAACTCAACTCACTGCCAATTTGTTTGCTTCTGGCGCCCTCCAGGGGTTGAACGTAGTGATCACCGCAGGCCCCACCTGGGAGGCCATCGATCCTGTGCGTGGGATCACCAACCATAGCTCCGGCAAGATGGGTTACGCGCTCGCGCAGGCCGCGATAGATGCCGGTGCACGGGTAACCTTGGTGTCGGGCCCAACATCGCTCGCTGCACCACCACGCGCTACCCTGGTGCAAGTCACAAGCGCCTTGGATATGCAAGATGCAGTCAGCAGCGCCATCAGCGGCGCCGACATATTCGTAGGGGTGGCTGCGGTGGCTGACTATCGCCCGCTGGCGCCGGCGAGCCAAAAAATCAAAAAAGACAGCGAACGCATCTCTCTGGAGCTGGTAAAGAACCCTGACATCGTGGCCGCTGTGGCCGCTCGCCCAAATAGGCCATTTACCGTGGGCTTTGCCGCCGAAACCGAAGACTTACTTCGCAATGCACAGTCCAAGTTGCGTCACAAGGGCTTGGATCTGATCATCGCAAACCGAGTCAGTGAGCCCGGCCTTGGCTTTGGATCCGAGAATAATGCAGTGACTGTTATCGACCTGCACGGCTCGACCAACATTGGGCCTCTGCCCAAGACAAAGTTGGCCCGATCATTAATCCAAGAGACTGCTGACCGTTTCCATGCAAGCCGTCCAGCTAAGAATACTCGATCCGCGTATCGGAACTGAATTTCCTGTTCCCGAATACGCCACCCAGGGTGCCGCAGGGATGGACTTACGCGCCTGTTTGGAGGAACACCTCAGGCTTGAACCCGGTGACGCCCAGCTTATCCCGACGGGCATCGCGGTGTATATTGGAGACCCAGACCTGGCTGCAGTGCTGCTTCCCCGCTCAGGGCTGGGACACAAACACGGCGTGGTGCTGGGGAATCTGGTGGGGTTGATCGACTCTGATTACCAAGGTCAAGTCATGGTGTCTTGCTGGAACCGGGGGACTAGGCAGGTCATCATCGAACCTGGCGATCGTATTGCACAGATGATATTTGTGCCAATTCGTCAGGTCCAATTCAAAATTGTCGACAAGTTTCCGCCAAGCGCGCGCCACACGGGTGGGTTTGGTCACACTGGAAATCGTTAGCAAATACTTCGTGAGGGGCCGTCAACATCGCCGCCTCATCTCCCTGCACTACGAGCAGTCATAAGAGTAGTTTGCGGCTGAACTGTACGGTGAAGAATTTTATCCTAGACTCTCCTATAATACGGCACAAAATCATGAATCTATGTCTCCGCTTGATGAAATTCCATGGGGTGGATCGGCTTACACCGTTACCGGGACAGTGGTATGCACTCGCCCACATTAAGTCAAGATCTAAACACCGCCGAATCCAAGCTAGTATTAGACCTTCATTGATATACCGGTTCGAAATAGCGCCATGAGTGGCCAACGACGGCGTACCAAAACCCCCAGGGGCGATACATTTCTAAACGCCGGGAATTTGTCGTTCCTCGTCGACCTCCATGAACGTTTTTCGCGCGACCCCGATAGCGTTGATGCAGAGTGGCGAGAGGTTTTGAAAGCGATCGACCAGGCTGTCACCAAGCCTCCCGCGACATCCTCAGCGCCAACCGTCGTGTCTGCCGCGGATGTACCTAGTCCGGCTTTAGAAAAACAAGCGTCAGTGTTGCGGCTAATAAACGCCTACAGGGTGCGCGGCCACCAGCAAGCAGACATCGATCCACTAAGGCTTTGGGCGCGCGAACCGGTGCCGGACCTCGACCCCGCATTTCACGAACTTGATGAAAGCGACATGGATGTGGTGTTCAACACAGGGTCCGTTGCCGCGGCAAAGCAGATGGCACTGGCCGACGTCATCTCGTTACTACAACAAACGTATTGTCGGCATATCGGCTCGGAGTATATGCATATCACAAACACCGCCGAGAAACGCTGGATCCAACAACGCCTGGAGCGGGTGCCGCCACTACCGGAATTCCCGGCACAGACAAGGATAGAGCTGCTCAAGCGGATCACTGCGGCGGAGGGCATAGAGCGCTACCTCCACACAAAATATGTCGGCCAAAAACGTTTTTCGCTGGAGGGCAGTGAAGGCCTCATCCCTGTACTCGATGATCTGGTCCAGCGCGCCGGCGCAATGGGAACTAAGGAAATCGTCATCGGCATGGCACACCGCGGGCGTCTAAATGTGCTGGTCAACATCTTAGGTAAGTCACCCCACGAGTTGTTCGGCGAGTTTGAAGGCAAATACCGTTCCGAAGACAGCGAGACCGATACCGGCGATGTGAAATACCATCAAGGGTTCTCATCCGATGTCTCCACACCCGGGGGTTATGTGCACTTAGCATTGTCATTTAACCCTTCGCATCTAGAGATCATCGACCCCGTGGTAGAAGGTTCGGTGCGTGCGCGACAGGAGCGGCGCAGAGACACCAAGGGCAATTTAGTGTTGCCGATCCTAATACATGGAGACGCGGCTTTCGCGGGCCAGGGCGTGATAATGGAAACTTTTAACATGTCTCAGGCTCGTGGATTCGCCACTGGCGGAACCGTCCATGTCATCATCAACAATCAAATCGGGTTTACCACGAGTAATCCCCTAGACGCTCGGTCAACCCTTTACTGCACTGAAGTCGCGAAGATCGTGCAAGCGCCGATTTTCCATGTAAATGCTGACGATCCAGAAGCGGTACTTTTTGTCACTCAAATCGCGTTGGACTACCGTATGCAGTTCCACAAAGACGTTGTGGTAGATCTCGTGTGTTACCGCCGCCATGGGCATAACGAAGCCGACGAACCGACGGTAACCCAACCGGTCATGTATCAGACCATCAAACAACATCCGCCCACGCGTGAGCTATACGCAAAGCAGCTTGTTTCAGACAAAGTGCTGACACAGACGGACGCGGACGAAATGGTGATCGGCTACCGTGACGCATTGGACCAAGGGCAAGTAGTCGCCGAACACATCGTAGACCAGCAAAAAGTAAAGTACATGGTGGACTGGACACCATATATAGGAACGATCTGGAACCAGTCGATCGACACCGCGCTGCCATTAGACCAGCTGCAAAGCCTTGCTGATCGAATGCAACAACTGCCGGACGAATTTGAACTGCACCCTCGTGTGGCAAAGATCATGGCGGATCGCCGCAAGATGGCCGCCGGCGAGTCGCCAGCGGACTGGGGATTTGCCGAGTGCCTCGCCTACGCCAGTCTGCTCAAAGCCGGCTATTTGGTGCGTCTCACTGGACAAGACTCCGGGCGCGGCACCTTCTTTCACCGTCACGCAATCCTACATAACCAAAAGAATCGTCAGACTCACATTCCCCTCAAACATATCGGTAATGACCCAGAAAAGTTCGTGATAATCAATTCACTGCTGTCCGAAGAAGCAGTGTTGGCCTTCGAATACGGTTACGCCACTACCGAGCCTCACGCGCTCGTCATTTGGGAGGCACAATTCGGAGATTTTGCGAATGGCGCCCAGGTTGTGATCGATCAATTTATCAGCAGCGGCGAGGCAAAATGGGGTCGCCTGTGTGGATTGACCATGTTCTTACCCCATGGCTACGAGGGCCAGGGGGCCGAACACTCCTCGGCACGACTTGAGCGATACTTACAATTATGCGCTGAACACAATATGCAAGTGTGTGTGCCCACTGCGCCTGCCCAGATGTTTCATATGCTGCGACGACAGGCGTTGCGGGCGTATCGTCGGCCCTTGGTCGTGATGACTCCCAAAAGTCTATTGCGCCACAAGCTCTCAGCCTCACCCCTAGACCGATTTACCGGGGGCTCTTTTTTGCCTGTTATAGGTGAGATTGAAAAACTAGACGACGACAGCATCCATCGAGTGGTTGTGTGCAGCGGCAAGGTTTACTTCGATCTGCTTGAACAGCGCTTTAAGAGAAACATAAAGAACATCGCTCTAGTGCGTGTAGAACAACTTCATCCATTTCCGCGTGAAGCACTAAGCGAGCAGTTTCGTCGTTATTGGCATGCAAACGAGGTGGTGTGGTGCCAGGAGGAACCTAAGAATCAGGGCGCCTGGTATCAGATTCAACACCACATCAAAGACTGTTTGATACCGACCCAAAAACTTTCCTACGCGGGCAGGGAAGCGTCACCATCACCCGCTGTGGGTTACTATAAGCTGCACCTAAAACAACAAATCGCCTTGATAGACCAAGCGTTGATGCCCACTACCGAAGCCCGTGAGGTTACTCGACTCGACAGGAAGATAAGTCATGTCAATTGAAGTGAAAGTGCCAATATTGCCTGAGTCCGTAGCAGACGCCACGATGCTCAGTTGGCACAAACGTCCAGGAGATCAGGTGCGACGCGACGAAAATCTGGTAGACATCGAGACTGAGAAAGTGGTGCTTGAGGTTCCGTCACCCCAAGACGGCGTACTCAAGCAAGTGGTCAAGGCCGAGGGAGAAACCGTATTAGCTCAAGAGGTGATCGCGGTGATCGAACCTTTGACCCAAGATGCGCAGAGCGACCAAGCAGCGGAACCGGACACGGGGGAAGGCATATCCGAGATGCCGGAAACCCCTGCCAAATCTAATGGCGGTGATGGATCTTCTGCTTCATTGAGTCCAGCGGTGCGCCGCATGGTGAGTGAGCACGATATCAACGCCTCGCAGATTGAGGGCACTGGCAAGGGTGGTCGAATATTGAAGGAGGATGTACAGAAACATCTTGAACAGCGTCCCAGCGCTGAAGCACCGCCACTACCGTCAGCGGCCGTCCCTAGTCCGATCACTGGGGATCGAGCCGAGCACCGAGAACCTATGTCGCGGCTGCGGGCAACTATCGCAAACCGCCTAGTCCAAGCTCAGCAAACCGCAGCGTTACTCACTACCTTTAATGAAGTTGATCTGCAGGCGGTGATGGATCTTCGACGCAAGTACAAAGAATCCTTCGAGCAAAGACATGGAACACGCTTAGGATTTATGTCGTTCTTCGTTAAAGCGAGTGTAGAGGCACTGACACGATTTCCGCTAGTTAATGCCTACATCGATGGTAACGACATCGTTTATCACGATTACTATGATATCGGCATCGCAGTCGCCAGCCCTCGAGGATTGGTTGTACCCATCATCCGGAATGCTGATCAAAACACATTCGCAGGCATCGAGTCCGTAATCAGCTCTTTCGGCGAAAAGGCGCGTGATGGAAGACTCACTATGGAAGAGCTGAGCGGCGGCACTTTCACCATCACGAACGGGGGGATATTTGGTTCTCTGGTATCAACACCTATTATCAATCCACCTCAAAGCGCCATCTTAGGGATGCACAAGATTCAGCAGCGCCCGGTGGCTGAAAACGGGGAAGTCAAAATCAAACCGATGATGTACTTAGCACTATCCTACGATCATCGCATCATCGACGGCCGTGAAGCTGTCCAGTTTTTAGTCACCATTAAGGAAGCGCTGGAAGACCCCACAAGATTGTTACTTCAAGTGTAGCGGTCTGTCACTGTAGTTCACGTAGTAGAACGTGAGCGTGCGTCGTGTACGCCACGATGCTTTCACCAACGCGGCAGGAGTGATGAGTGAGCAAAAAGTATGATGTCGTTGTCATAGGTGCAGGGCCAGCGGGCTATGTAGCAGCAATACGTTCGGCACAACTTGGTTTGACAACGGCCTGTGTAGACCAGTGGATCCGCAACAAGGACAACAAACCTGCGTTGGGGGGAACTTGTCTCAATGTGGGTTGCATACCTTCTAAGGCCCTACTCGACTCCTCAGAGCAGTTTCACAAGGCTCAGGGCCAATTTCCGGCACACGGAATTCGCATGGAAAAGCTCAACATGGATGTGGGTGTCATGATTTCGCGCAAAGATAAGATCGTAAGCACTCTCACCTCTGGCATTGAGCAGCTATTTAAGGCAAATAATGTAGAGCGCATAGCTGGACACGCAACCTTACTGCCTGATACTAAAGTGGCGATTGGTGATCCGAAATCCGGAGGATCCACACAGATCGTTGTGGCGTCCAACGTTATCCTGGCGAGCGGCTCCGAGCCAACACCACTGGCTGCGGCTCCGGTAGACGGCGCACGAATCGTAGATTCTGCGGGTGCACTTGAGTTCGATGCAGTACCCAAACGGCTTGGCGTAATCGGTGCCGGTGTGATCGGCCTGGAATTGGGAAGTGTATGGCGTCGTCTGGGTTCAGAAACCGTGTTGTTAGAGGCGCTTGATACGTTCCTCCCGACTGTGGACCAAGACATTACTAAAGATGCCGCCCGACATTTCAAGCGTCAACGCTTGGATATTCGACTCGGAGCTTTGGTTGAGTCCACATCGCTCAATAACGAGTCCGTTCATGTGCGTTACCGCGACGAAAATGGTACCCAAGAGCTCGAAGTGGATCGACTTATTGTCGCCGTTGGCCGTCGCCCGTTCACCAAAGATCTCGCCAAGCCGGAAGTCGGGCTCAAACTTGACGAGCGTGGATTCATCGAAGTCGATGAAAAATGTCAAACAAATATTCCAGGAGTCTATGCGATCGGAGATGTTGTTCGCGGCCCCATGCTCGCCCATAAGGGATCCGAAGAAGGTGCGGCGGTTGCCGAGCTCATCGCAAACGGTCACGCCCACGTGAACTACGAAACTATTCCGTGGGTGATCTATACCGCTCCTGAGATTGCGTGGGTCGGCAAAACTGAGCAAATGCTTAGACAGGAGGGTACACCGTACCGGGTAGGCGCATTTCCATTCGCTGCAACAGGGCGGGCTCGCGCCATGGAAGAGCCAATTGGTTCGGTCAAAATTCTGGCCCACGCGCAAACGGATCGCATCCTAGGCGTTCATATTCTCGGCCCCCACGCCTCCGAGTTAATTGCCGAGGCGGTACTAGCGATGGAATTCTCGGCGAGCGCGGAAGACTTAGCGAGGACTGTACACGCACATCCAACGCTGTCTGAGGCAATACATGAAGCCGCACTGGCGGTCGACAATCGTGCTATACACAAATACACCGCCAACCCAAAGAAGTGACCATGCTGCCCAACGAAATCTTCAAGGCCTACGACATTCGCGGCATAGTCAACCAGTCACTGACAGTGGAAATCGTAATGGCCATTGGCCGTGCCATTGGCAGTGAGGCCATCGCCCGTGGACAGACAACGTTGGTAATCGGACGCGACGGTCGCCTGTCAGGACCCGAACTTGCCGAAGCGCTAGCTAGTGGATTGATGTCTACGGGTTGCGATGTCATCGATATTGGGCTGGCGCCGACACCGGTCGTTTATTTCGCCACCCATTATCTAGATACACATTCAGGTGTGGCTGTGACCGGAAGTCACAATCCACCGGATTACAATGGCTTCAAGATGGTGTTAGCCGGTGACACCTTGGCGGGCGAAGCGATTCAAGGCTTGCGTCAACGCATAGAGTCAAACGATTTCGCTACAGGCAACGGAGCGCTTAGGGAACGTAACGTCATTGACGCCTATATAGAGCGTATTGCGGGTGACATCAAACCCGGTCGCAAGCTTCGGATCGTCATCGACTGTGGCAACGGTGTGGCCGGGGCAGTGGCACCAAAACTTTATGAGGCGTTGGATTGTGACGTAACCAGTCTTTTCTGTGAGGTTGACGGACGGTTTCCCAATCACCATCCTGACCCCAGTCAGCCCCAAAACCTCGCGGATCTCATTACTGCAGTCAAACAAACCCAAGCAGATGTCGGGCTCGCATTTGACGGTGACGGAGACCGCCTTGGGGTGATCACTCCAGGGGGCGAGATTGTATGGCCGGACCGGCAGATGGTGTTGTACGCACAGGACGTGCTGTCGCGCCAACCGGGGGCGGAGATCATCTATGACGTCAAGTGTTCGCGTAACCTCGCCAACGCTATCAACGAAGCAGGGGGGCGAGCCACGATGTGGAAGACAGGACACTCTTTCATTAAGGCAAAACTCAGGGAAACCGGCGCAGCGCTCGCCGGTGAGATGAGCGGACATTTTTTCTTTAAGGAGCGCTGGTACGGGTTCGACGACGGCTTGTACGCCGGGGCGAGGCTAATAGAGCTGCTATCCAACGACACGCGCTCTCCCACAGAAATTTTCGGCGCCCTTCCCGATGCAGTAAATACACCAGAACTACGTTTGGAGATGATCGAGGGCGAGCATTTCGTGCTGATGGAGGAGCTCGCTAGCAATGCCAGCTTTGACGATGCGCAAGTAAGCACCATCGATGGATTACGTGTGGAGTTTGACGATGGATTCGGCTTGGTGCGAGCATCCAACACCACACCCATTCTCGTGTTGAGATTTGAAGGCGATGACGAGGCCGCATTAACCCGCATCCAAAATCGCTTCCGTGATCTGTTCGAGTCAACCCGTCCGGGACTCGCCCTTCCCTTTTAACTGGCAAACACAAGCGGGTAGACGGCGCTAACCCAAGGGTGTTTCCGTCAAATGATTGTGAAACTGACCCGCGTCGCTCTAGGGTGCGCACTGCTGAAAACCGGCGCTCGATCAATTAAGATAGGAGTTAAGCTCCTTAATAGCATCGACACGCGCTGGCTAGCCTTCGTAACTATCGCATTAGGCTTGGGCGCCTTTTTATTGTTGCGTGGACCAGCACGAAACAGATGAGCCTGATTGCTAGTCCGCCACTTCAAGCCCCCTTACTTGTTGAAAGCCCCGCGGTAGCTTAAGTCCACGAAGCGCACGTTCTCCCACATAGTGATCAATCTCAGCTGGCTTTAACTTGAGGTATCGTTTTCCGGCATGCACCAACAATTGTTCTCCCTCTTGAAATAAGGCGATAGCGCTGACGTATTCCTCTCGTTTTTTAAATTTGGCAGAGTAGATGTTGATCATCTTTATCCCCTTCCCCCGAGCCATTTGCGGTAACTCTGACAGTGCTAGCACCAGCAATCGTCCCTGATTGGTAACGACCGCAAGCCAGTCTTCTTCGGTATCGCGGACACGCTGTGGTGGCAATACCCTTGCACCCGATGGTACCTTGACGGCCACTTTTCCTGATCTGTTCTTGGTTTGCAGATCCCCGAGACTGGTAACGAATCCATAGCCAGCGTCAGTAGCCAATAAGTACTTATCTCCCTCGTCACCTAACATCAACCCGGCAAAGCTCGCTCCGGGTGGCGGATTAAGACTGCTGCTCAATGGCTCTCCCTGTCCACGCGCAGAAGGCAAGTTGTGCGCCGGTAACGTGTAGGCTCGACCGGTGCTATCAATACTGACTAAAAGCTGGTTACTCTTACCACGGGCATGGTGTAGATAGTGGTCTCCAGAGCGATAATTCAGCTCACGGGGATCCGCTTCATGTCCCTTGGCGGCCCGAATCCATCCTTTTCCCGATAACACCACTGTTATAGGTTCCGACGCGATGAGCTCAATGTGATTCAGTGCCTTGGCCGCTGCGCGCACTTCAATAGGCGAACGCCTGTGGTCACCAAACTCTTCTGCGTCGGCGAGAATCTCGTCTCGGACTAATCGTTTCAGGCGCGATTTTGAGCTCAATACTTTCTCCAGCGCAGTGCGCTCGCGACGAAGCTCTTTTTGTTCAGAGCGAATCCTGAACTCCTCAAGTTTCGCGAGATTACGGAGCTTGAGTTCGAGAATCGCCTCCGCTTGTGCTTCGCTGAGCTTGAAGCGCTTTATCAGCACGGGTTTGGGGTCGTCCTCGGCACGAATGATGCCAATGACTTCATCGATGTTGAGATAAGCAACTAACAGGCCGTCGAGGATATGCAAACGTGCGCTAACACGATCCAAGCGATGTTGTAGTCGGCGACGTACCGTCTCGATGCGAAAACCTAACCACTCCTTTAGAGCTTCGCGTAAGTTATAGACCCGAGGACGACCATCCAGGCCGACCATGTTCATATTCACCCGATAACTTCGCTCCAGATCTGTGGTGGCAAACAAATGATTCATTAGTTCCTGTGCATCCACGCGATTAGAACGAGGTTCAATAATGAGTCGGGTTGGATTCTCGTGATCCGACTCGTCGCGTAGATCGACCACCATAGGCAGTTTTTTCACCTCCATCTGCGCCGCCACCTGCTCCAACACCTTAGCCCCGGACACTTGATAAGGGAGTGCGGTGACGACAATGTTCTCCCCTTCCTTTGTCCAGGTGGCGCGTTGGCGTACCGATCCGCTGCCAGTCTCATAGATTTGCCGAATTTCATCCGGGGGGGTGATGATTTCCCCGTCAGTGGGAAAGTCCGGGCCTTTGACGTGCTCACACAGTTCGGCTACCGAGCACCTAGGCGATTCCAGCAAACGCACACAGGCACTCGCGATCTCTCGGATATTGTGTGGAGGGATATCTGTGGCCATGCCCACGGCGATACCTGAGGCTCCGTTGAGCAAAACATTCGGTAACCGCGCTGGCACTAATCGAGGTTCCTCCAGAGTCCCATCAAAATTAGGCGTCCAGTCCACTGTCCCCTGTCCCAGTTCCTCTAACAATACTTGCGCATACCGGGTAAGCCGCGACTCAGTGTAGCGCATGGCGGCAAAAGATTTTGGATCGTCGGCCGAACCCCAATTCCCTTGTCCATCTATCAACGGGTAGCGATAGGAGAATGGCTGCGACATCAACACCATGGCTTCGTAACAAGCGGAGTCCCCGTGGGGATGAAACTTTCCGATCACATCACCGACGGTTCGAGCGGATTTCTTGAATTTCGCCGAGGCGTGAAGACTGAGATCAGACATGGCATAAATTATGCGTCGTTGAACCGGCTTTAACCCGTCTCCGATATGGGGTAAGGCACGATCCAAGATCACGTACATGGAGTAATGCAGATACGCACGCTCGGCAAACAGACCAAGGGGCACTCGCTCCAACTCAGTACTCCGGGGTCCGCCGGGTCCAATGCCAAGTGCTAATTTTTTTTGTGTATCTGTGGATTGGCTTCGTTTTCTGGCCATTGCTTAAAGCATAAAGTTATAGTGATCTTTTGTGTGATTGCTGCTAATGCAGGGCATTATTTAGTGTGGTCTAACGGCCCAAGCAGTCACTGCCCGTATCAAATCAATTAAATCAATCCAGCGAACGGCTGCACTTCAACCTCCATTCCCGGCTCCACGTCACCCTGCTCATGCGGCAGCACAATGAAGCAGTTGGCTGCGCTCATGGAGCGCAAGATACCAGAACCCTGTGGGGCAGCACTCTCGACCACATAGCCATCGGCAGATCCACTCATTATCCCGCGGGTAAACTCAGTGCGACCCGACTTTTTCCTAATGCGAAACCTGCAAGTCGCCTTCACCATGGGCGGCATATCTGGTGCAACCCATCCCATCAACTTCATTAGTGCGGGTTGCACGAACTGATAAAACGTCACCATCACTGCTACAGGGTTCCCCGGCAACCCAAAAAACACGGCGTCTCCCAAACGACCAAAAGCCAAAGGACGACCCGGCTTCATCGCAATTTTCCAAAAATCGATCTGCCCAAGGTTTTCTAATGTGCTTGTAACGTAATCTGCCTCACCCACAGACACTCCACCCGAAGTGATGACTACATCAGCGCAGTCGGCTGCTTGTCTGAAGGCGTTCTCTATTTCTTGTGGACGATCACGGACTACGCCCATGTCGATCAATTCCACACCGGATCGTGTGAGCATTCCATACAACGTGTAACGATTGCTATCGTAGATCTCACCGTCACCAATGATCTCCCCGATCGAGCGCAACTCATCCCCGGTAGAGAAGAACGCCACACGCACTGTACGGCGCACCCTGACCTCGGCGATGCCCAACGAGCCCAACAAACCAAGGTCCGCCGGGGTGAGTCGCTTACCTGGTCGCAACACGGTATCGCCGACGGCGAGATCTTCACCGGCTGCGCGGACGTTCTCACCGGGTCTGTGTGCCTGTCCGATACAGATCGTATCCCCTCGCAGTTCTACGTGCTCTTGCATAATTACCGTGTCCGCGCCCAGAGGCATCTTAGCGCCGGTCATAATGCGCACCGCCTCACCGGATTCTACGGTTTTCGTATAGGGTCGCCCGGCCAATACGGTGGCCACTATGTCCCACTCAGCGATGCCAATTTGCGACAGATCCGCTCCCCGGATGGCGTAACCGTCAACCGCGGAATTGGTGTGTGACGGCACATTGATGGGACTACATATCGGTTCGTATAAGATACGGCTCAATGCATCGCGCAGGGCGACACATTCGTCACCAACGACGGGCTCTATAGCGGTATGGATGCGTGCCCGAGCGTCACCCACAGACAGTGCACCGGCATACGGACTATCCACGCAATTGGGGGTTCGCTTGATCCTGGACTCGGTCGCCATCTTTTAAGAGCATATCATTGCAACCGGCTCTCGAGCACTATCTGTACGTCTGGAAATAATAGATTTGCATTCTTTGCGATGTTGAAATCACAGGATCCGCTCACTGAGATCCACCTCCACGCGAGACATCTCGAACGGATGCGGCGTCACGTGATCCAAGATCTTCCCAAAGAGGCGTGCGGACTGGTGGCCGGACGCAATGGAACTTCCATTGAGGTATACCCAGTAGAGAACGTACTGGACAGCCCCAACCGGTTTCTAATGGATGCGGAACAACAACTTAAGATATTCCAAACTTTAGAGCGTCGTGGTTGGGACTTATTAGCGATCTATCATTCCCATCCTACTGGACCCCCGCAGCCATCGGCCACGGACGTCGAGGAAACCTATTACCCCGACGCCATCAGTCTGATATGGAGCCGACTGGCAAATGAGTGGATGTGTCGAGCTTTTGTCTTACGCAACAAGATATTTCGGGAAATCACCTTGCGGATTGAATCCAGCCAGCAGTCGCACACCTGACAGCATCAACCCGCCCCGCAGTCCGGACAGTCAGGATTCTTTGGCAATCGCATGGACTGGCATTCCACTCTATCTGCATCGAACAACAACACCTGCCCGCTCAGCGTATCCGCCTGACCGAGTAAAACCTTAATGGCCGCTACTGCCTGTAAGCTGCCGATTACCCCAACCACCGGCGCGAGCACACCCTCTTCACTGCAGGTCGCAGCGGTGATCTCCTCGTCACGATAAAGGCAACGGTAACAAGGACTGTCCGACACTTCTGGCAGATAGGTCATCAACTGCCCTTCCAGCCGTATGGCTGAGCCAATCACCAGCGGTGTGGCAGTCTGTATGCAAGCCCGATTCACCGCAAACCGCGTCGGGAAATTATCGGTGCAGTCCACCACTACGTTCGCTAAACGCACTTGTTGATTCAATTCTTGGTCATCTAGCTCCCAGTCAACTGCATCGACCCGTACTTCGGGGTTCAGTGCAAGCAACGTAGACTTGGCCGAAGTCGCTTTAAGTTCTCCGATGTCGCGAGCGGCGTGCGCGATCTGACGCTGCAAATTTGACTCGTCCACACGATCGTAGTCGCTTATCACCAGATGACCCACACCGGCTGCGGCAAGATACATGGAAACGGGACAACCCAACCCGCCCATACCAATAATTAATGCGCGCGATGCCAGTAAACGTTCCTGGCCCTGTTCGCCGACCTTTGGCAAACGAATCTGTCGGCTGTATCGGTAACGTTGCCGCTCATTCATTTCAGTCACGCAACGAACGTTGCTGGCGAGAGGGTCACCAGCCTCGGTTAAGCAGGATCATTATTGCCGGAGTCACCAGACCCCTTAGTGGATGCGCTAGATGATGCGATACACGCAATCAGCTCGGCGTGGGCCTGTGGGTCCTTAGCCTTGAGCTCACGCATCGCACTACAGAATGTCGCAACCTGGGCGTCGTGATCCTGCAATAACATACGCAGGGCTTGTTTTTCCTCCACCCCTGCAAACCCTGCTGACCCATAGCGATCCTCGAGCTCAGTTAGATAGGAGAAATGTCGCGCCTTACTGGTCCCCATAGCGCTGTAGGCCTGCCAGGCTGGCATAGCGGCCTTCGGTAGCTGCTCAGTCAACTTGACAACCTTGACAGTCACTGGACTACGAATCGCAGCCACGCGTCGCTGTCACGTTAAGTATTAATCCCCAAGTCGGTTATCCACCGATATAAGACATCTCAACCTTGGGCAGTTGTGCCGTTTGCAAAGTACGGATCTCTGAATAGCGATCGCTGCGCTGTCGCCAAATTGAGGAAATGGCACCGGCCAGCTCTTCATCGGTCGCGCCCGCACGCAACATCGCTCGCAGGTCGTGACCTTGGCTGGCAAACAGGCAAGTATAGAGCGAACCCTCTGCAGACAGCCTTGCCCGAGTACAGCCTCGGCAAAACGGTTGTGTCACTGATGAGATAATCCCGATCTCACCGGCGCCATCCTGATAGCGCCAACGCTTTGCAACTTCCCCGTTATAATTGGGTGTCATCGGTTCGATAGGGAACTCGGCGTGAATCATCTCCACCAGCTCCGCCGACGTCAACACGTCTTGCATCTGCCAGTCATTGGTGGAGCCCACATCCATATACTCGATGAAACGTAGGATTTGACCAGTCCCGCGAAAGTATTTCGCCATAGGTATGACACTCTGGTCGTTGACGCCGCGTTTTACAACCATATTTACCTTAACCGGGCCGAGGCCTGCTTCCGCGACATTGTCGATGGCCCGCAACACTGAATCGACACCGAAATTCACATCATTGACGGCCTGGAAGACTTCGTCGTCCAAAGAATCCAGACTAATGGTGATTCGTTTCAGACCCGCATCCTTGAGCGCACACGCCCTGTGCTTGTTCAACAGCGAGCCATTGGTGGTCATGGTGATGTCGTCTACACCAGGCAACTTCGCCAGAAACCCAACGAGGTCAATTATCCCGCGACGCGTCAACGGTTCGCCACCGGTGAGACGAATCTTCTTCACTCCGAATTGAGTGAATATGCTCACCAGCCGCTCGATCTCTTCAAAAGTTAACAATGCATCGCGCTTGAGGAACGGGTAGTCGGAGCCGAAAATATGCTTCGGCATGCAATAGACACAACGAAAATTGCAGCGGTCCGTGACTGATATACGCAAATCCTGGATTTGGCGTCCAAGAGTGTCCACCAAGGATTTTGCGCTCTGCACTGACACAACTCTACTCATGGGAATTTTCTAACAGCGCACTTGTTTCCAACTACGCGCCGGCGCGCGAAACGTGTGGCTGCTGGATTAACCTCCAAACATCTTCTTTAAGTTTTCCATCCCAGCCTGGTATATGCCTTCTATAACCTTCACCGCTTCCGACTCTGGGACTCCACTGGGCTCGAAATTACTCGACCACTCAATCTCGCAGCCGTCGCCAGCGTCTTTCACCCGCAATTCGGAGGTGTAATTCGCCACCGGCAAGGGACTGTCCTCAATAGAATAGCTATAACTATGCCCGTTATCGTCCGAGGCCACCAGCCGTTCCACGATGATACCGCCTCCCGCCACACTTAGACGCCGCACCTGGCCACCCTCCTCCAGCTCGCTCTTTTCCACCGCTGGGTGCCAGTCGGGTAGGGCGTTGAACCCACCGATCAACTCCCAAAGCTTGCCCGCTGAAACGTTAACGTGAGACGACATCCTAACTTTTGTCATTTCGTTTCTCCTTGATACTGTTAACAAAGGCAAGGTCGCGGTGTGGCAACGATCCAAATACCACTATCACCCACCGCCGCGCCGAAAATGGAGTTCAAAACGATCCATGAAGCGGTCCGCCTGTTGCTGTGACAATCCACTGAATTTGAACTCCACCATGGTGCGGGGAAGTCCCAGCGACCCAAGCTTACGTATGCGCTCCTCAGATAGAGTCAATTCGATTATACCGCCGGCGTACGAAACACGCGCTCCACGGTCAGAAACGGTAAACTCTTCGCCGATTAAGGCGCTGGACAGGCTTCGGAAAAATTCCGCATGGCTGATCCCCATCTCGCGCACAAATTTGAACTCTGGAGTCAAACACGCATCCATGGCAGCTCGTTCGGCGGAGTCGGTCGGAGCCGCTAAGACGGAGTCTGCTGAGTTACATAGACCGGAACTTAACGCGAAACCGCACTGTTATACCCAATGGCTTGAGTATTCGCTATGTAAGCTTCCATTAAGCGGTTGGGCTCGTGCATCAATTTGTCCTTCCAGGCACCCAACTGCACTTTACTCTGGATAAGTCCACGCACAACGCCAACGTGTTCGGTTAATCCAAGACTACTGGCCCCTACCAATATGTCATCTTGGAACTGTAGATTGAGGTACTCATAGCTTTCCGGTTGACACAACTCAGCTGAATCACCATTAGCTACTCCCATCCATAGCCCGAACGAACTAGACACCAAGCCTAGGGTGTCCAATACGTTCATGTTCACACTACCCTGATGACGAGTTTTCTTACCTGCCATATTCATCGCCGCGATTCGGCCGTGGTCGGCGGCCGTGGGTTGAATTGCCTGCACGGAATACTCCCCCGTGGAAAAATCCTTACCCTGAGCCACATCGCCGGCGGCATAGATGTTCGAATCACTGGTCTGCAGATACTCGTTCACCAGGATCCCGAAATCCGTCTTCACCCCTGATCCTTCCAACAGAGCCATGTTAGACGCCACCCCGGTTGCGGAAATCACTAGGTCGGCTGGCACAGTCTCACCGCTGTCCAAGGTGACGCTGAGTTTATGACTGCCATTACCCTGTCCGATCGCTTGCACTTTGGTGGAGGTATGGACGTTTACCCCCTTAGACTGACACCACTGCTTAATCAGGTTGCCGGAGGTGTCGTTCATCATCCTCGGCACCATACGGTTTTCCAGCTCCACCACGGTGAGATCAACCTCACGGGCGGCCAGGGCCTCCAGGATGATGCAACCGATAAAACCCGCACCCATCAATACCACTTTGGCGCCCGGTTGCGCCTGGGCAGCTATTTTGCGTCCATCTTCCAGCGTCCAACACGGGTGCACATCTGGCAAATCTATTCCCGATACCGGAGGAGATGTGGGATGCGAGCCAGTGGCAATTAGCAACTTGTC
>JAOTYS010000281.1 GCA_029861795.1 Gammaproteobacteria bacterium
CGCGCGCGGACTGCACCCTCCATTATGCCTTTAACCATGCCCGACCGCTCGCTCAATTCCCAGGTTTGCTCGACGGTTTGAACCGATATCTCGCGAAACCCTGTGTCCCGAAGTGCCGCAGTTAGGTTTTCATTCTCACTGAACTGAAAGAAGTCTGGCCCATGCGGCAACGGCACACTAAGGTCACCGTGCGCTTTAATGGAACCATACAAAAGGCCGAACCCATTGGTAGGCTTTGGTGCTTCCCAAACGCTCGCTGCGACGCGACCTCCGGATTTAAGCACTCGACGCATCTCCAGTAGCGCCTTCTGTGGCTCCGGAAGATGAATAATTCCAAAACCACAGACAATGGCATCGAAGCTATCGTCTTCGAAAGGTAATGCCTGAGCGTCACCTTCCTGGAACTCAGCGAGGGGCACTTTACGGCGCGCATTTCCGACAACCTCCGCGGAGAAATCGAGACCAATTACCAGTGCGCACCGCTCCACCGCCGCCGCGGCAAGCATCCCCGGTCCGGTGCAAACGTCAAGTAGACGCATGCCTTCATCAACGATGGCAGCGTCTAAAACGGCTGACGCCGACTGGCTCGTCAGCCGTGCGATATGCTGCTCATATCCGCTGCTTATTGCTTCCCAACCTTGATGTTCAAAATCAGTGAAAGCGTGCGGGTCATTTGATGTTTCGATAGCCATTTTCTATCTCCTCGTGGTACATCTGTCGAAGGCGACATTCTGAGTTTGGCCATGAGAAGTAACAAGCAGAATCCAAGTCGGCATCAATCTTAACGGAAACACCCAAGGGCTCAGGATACAAAAAAAGCGCGGGAGAATGCCGCTAATTTTACAGCACAACTGCCAAAAACCCATCTTAATCTGTCCGCCATCCCCCGCACGACAACGACGCGGCCTCTATTTCTTTCCCGATGTGCTATAAGGCGTAATAAGGATAGACGTGTTGCAACATGTTGTGTGTGGCAGTTAGATCGTTGCTAGGTGTTCATCATTGAAGCAAACATTCACACATGCTGACTTCGACCAGATCTCGTGGCACGACAACGAGATCAACGGGTTCGAGTTTCGTGTTGGGGATCCCGACAAAGACGACTGGACCTCTGATCTCCTTCTTGACATTGACCACATCGTGGAGTGGGTACGCAAAGAAGATAAGTTCCAATTTTTGATTGCGCCGGCGACACTGGTGTTCCACGGTGTTACTGATCTACGTGTTGACATTGACTCCGGTCAGGTTGGCTATCAGGTCGCACTACCGCTCCCCTCCATCGCAGAGATCGAGCGTGAACCTATCGCCGACCAGAAGGTGTATCTTGATCGGCCATACTATCGCTGGTACATACGATTGAACGGTACCCCGGATGGGGAGATTACGTTCGGCGCTTACGGTTTTACCCAGACGCTCCGTCGCGAACCGGTCCTATGCCAGCAACAGCGCCTGGATCGTTCGTTGCGAGGTTCTTTGTAAAAAGCGTTTAAAAAGGATGCAATATACTGGACTCGCGGTGGTACGTGTAGCTATCCAGAGTTTCTGGATACCCGCTGGAGCCTGCCCCCGACCCGATCGGGGGCGGATATGACACCAATGGAACAAAGAACAATAGGAACAAAGGGGACAGGTTATTTCCTGAAGCTGTGCTTCGAAAAGACACATGGATTGGGTCCCCCCCATTACGGGTCTCTAGTCTTAATTTCTGGGCACCCGGTGGAGCCAGCCCTCGATCCCCGCTTTCGCGAGGACAGACTCGGATCAGGGGCGGAAATGACGAGGTCAAAAGATCGAGGGGTCAGATCGAACCCGCGGGAGTCGCGGCAAGATGCCGCTCCTACGATGGTTTTCTTGAATAGGGTTATGATTTCAAGTGGTCTGACCCCTTGATTCTCCTTGATGCCGCTTCCGCCATGTCCTTTCTTAATCGCAATGGTTGTGATTTCAAGCGATCCCACACCTTGATCCATGAACAAAGTCAACGCCACCCATGATCGAATCCCACACCGACGTTGTTGGTAGCCTGTTACGCCCGGCTGAGCTGCTCAAGGCTCAGCAAGACCTAGCAACCGGTCGGATCAGTCGGCCAGAATTCAAGGTTATTGAAGATCGCGCGGTGGACGCCGCCGTCGCACTGCAAGAGAGTACAGGCCTTGAAGTCCTCACGGACGGTGAGATGCGCCGCCTCTCTTTTCAGAGCCAAATGACCCAAGCCGTCGATGGCTTTGGCGAATGGGACATCAATGCCTTCCTGTGGGGGGACTGGTATGGCGACGACGCCCTCGGAGAGTGGCACAAAAGACGACCCCCCAACTTGGGGGTTGTCGAGAAGCTTACCCGCAAACGACATCTCTGCGTCGAGGAGTTTGTATATCTGCGCGCACGAACCGAACGCATCCCCAAGATCACGCTTCCAAGCCCCAGTTTGTTCGCGAACTTTTGGTCGCCCGAACGTTCTTCCGAGGCTTATCCCACTCTGGAAAGCTTCCTCACGGATGTTGTCGACATCCTAAGGGACGAAGTGGTCGAGCTTATCCGCTTGGGCGCGACCTATATTCAAGTCGATGCGCCCCATTATCCCTTGTTACTTGACCCCAACACTCGCGCGTTTTATGAGTCCCGAGGGTGGGATCTCAATCAATGGTTAGGATTCGGCATCGAGCTGGACAACGCCCTCATGACGGACTTCTCCGAGGTTACTTTCGGCTTTCACCTTTGCCGGGGCAATCAGGGCAGTCGCTGGTTGGTTGAAGGGGGCTACGACCTCATTGCAAAACCAATCTTTCAGAACATTCGTGCGCAGCGTTTGCTGCTCGAATATGACGACCCGCGCTCTGGTTCCTTTGAGCCACTCCGGGAGGTGCCGGACGATCGCATAGTGGTACTCGGACTGGTCACCACCAAACGGCCACAGCTTGAATCGGCCCAAGACCTAAAGCGACGAGTGGAAGAAGCGAGCCTCTATATCGCGCTCGAGCGCCTCGCCGTCAGCCCACAGTGCGGTTTTTCCACTTCTATTGTCGGCAACAATCTCTCAATCGAAGATCAGCGACGTAAGCTCGAGGTTATGTGCGACGCAGCGCGCTCACTATGGGGTTGAGACTCAAAATTGTGAGAGAGATGTCATGCCTTCCCTCGCTCAGAGCCTGTCCTCGCAAAAGAGAGAATCGACGACAGGCTCCAGCGTGTGTCCAGAAAGCAACGACGCTTTCAAGCGCTTGAAAAGAGATCGAGCTCGCGAGAGTCGCGGCAAGATGCCGCTCCTACGATGATTTTCTTAGAAAGCAATTACCCCCATTGGCGGTAACTACCAAAGGATCAGAGCACTTGAAGGTACTAAAGGGAGACGGATTTGTTTTCTAAGCTATGCTTCAAACAGGTAGTTTAGCTGGATTGCCGGCTGGAGTCTCTCCTCGGTCCGATCGGGGATCGGGAATGACGAGGCCAACGATCAAGTGACATCCATGCGCCGCCGCACTCCCATTGTCGCCATCATTCTAGCGCCTATCGCTATATGGGCCTTGCTGCAGCTGTGGCAGCATGCATTGCTTCCACTCTACGTGTCGATTTGGCGTAGCGAGAGTGTGTTACAACTTCGCCTAGCGAGTGACGATTCGAGAATACGAACACAGGCGCTGCAACAGGCCATGTCTGCACGCCCGGAAGACGAGGAGCTGATTCGGAAGATTGTTGAGATCATGCAGGCGGACGTGGTGATGGAGGTGCGTACCAATGCGGCACATACCCTGGGTCAGATCGGTCACCGCCAGCCGTTACCGAGCGACGTGAAGCAGGCCTTGGGTGGTGTTGTGCTGACGGCGCAGGACCATGCGATGCTGTCGGCCGCGATCAGAGCGGTGGGCCAGTCCGCCGCGCAAAATGAATACCCGGACGCAGTCATCCAACGCATTGCCGGAATTTTCAACGACGAACGGCTCGCATGGGTGTATTCCTCCGCGGCCCAGGCGCTTGGACAGATCGGTGCCGCCCAACCGTTGCCGGGAACCGTGTTCGATCTCATGAATGCTTTGTTTGAAGACACTGAAAGACCAAGTGAGAGAGAAAATCTTGCCAGGGCGTTTGCGGAGATTTCTGAAGGCCAATCACTACCCACGACGACGCTTGATGCACTCGCGGATACGCTGGAGCACGAGCCCGATTACCGCATACGGGTGCAGGCAATCTACTCGTTGGCCCATGCAGCAACCAATTATTCGCAGTCAAAGGCATTGATCACAGCGACCACGCAAGATACGCACCAAAATGTGCGCTCCGCCGCCGAGCACGGTTTGAGGATAATTGAATCCAACAAGCTTTATGCGAATCGCGATCCGATGTCCGTGGCGCTGGATCGCTCGCTGCCGGTCGGGGACCGGGTTAAGGCTATGGGCGCGTTGAAAGTGAACAACAACGACCCAACCTGGCGCGAACAGGTTCTGTCGCTGGCAAGAGACGATGATCCCCAGGTGATGGTGGCGGCACTGGGGCTGTTCACCTATATCGACGGATCACCCGAGGATGACTTCGACAAAGGCTCACTGATTCCTCAGCTAACTAGCGCCATGTCCCACCCAGATCCACAAGTGCGGCGTGCAGCCTATGGAACCTTGTCCACACAGTTTATTCATAACCACCGTTACAGGCGCAGTGCCAATAAGTTCCGACCTCTACTAGAGACCGGGGCGCAGGACTCCGACGCCAAGGTAAGAGTCGTCGCGCTTGCAGCGATGTTTGGTGGCGATGCCAGCGCGGCAGAACACGATGCTATCCTGAAGCGCGGGCTCAACGATCCCGACCCGTATGTCAGACGCCTGGTGGTCGATTGGCTGAGCTCCCCGAGAGCTAAAACAAGCGAGCGGCAAGCGTTGTTTGAGCAAGCACTGCAGGACGAGGACACATCTGTCCGCGAGGTCGCTGCGCAGGCACAACAGAAATGGCAATCGCGCAAGCGAGCATGGCCGTACGAGCTCTTGCGTCTTTGGCAATCGGGTGAGTACTCGAAGTTGGGGCTAACGGTTTTGACTGCCGTCACGGTGGCGGCGCCGGTCGTGATCGGCGGCATCTTTCTGATCTATTACGTGGCGCGTCTTTTGACTTATCTCTATCAACGACGCTGGCGCTCGATCACTGTAGTTCCGGTGATCGCTGTTTGGGCGGCGGCCAGTTATGGCATGTTCATGCTGTATTTCATGGCCGCTCATGCCGGCCACCTAAACACGCGGGAGACAGTGCAATTAGCTGGGATTCTGTGGGGAGCGATTGTGGTTTATGCCGCCGCCGGGTGGGGCATGCATTATTTGATACGGCGCTAGCTCGAATCAATGGGGTCAGACCCACTGCTGTCCCACAAAAATGAGAATAGATTGGGTCAAAACGTTGACGGCGAAACGATTCACCCTGTGAACCGCAGTATGGACATGATCGGACATTGTTCTGTTTTGTCATTCCGGAAGCTTGTCCCCGTGAAAACGGGGAGCGCGTAGCGCTTATCCGGAATCCAGGCATTTCAATGATTGACTGACTGGATGCCGGATAACGCCTACGGCGTTTCCGGCATGACATGACGGTAGTGAGTTTATGGGACAGCAGTGGGTCTGACCCCATTGATTCCATTGATTTTATGGATGCCTTTTAGCAAGCGCTGATTGCTCATCGGGTCTACGTACGGCCGCCAATCTTTGCGTGAATCAAGAAAACCCGGATGTAACTCTTCACACTTTAATAGCGCTGCTTGAGCCTCGTCTCCGCGTCCTAAGTGGTTTAGTGCGACAGCCAAGATAAAGTGAGCGTGGGGATAGTCCGGTCGACGATGGATCGCCCTGCGAACACACTCTACTGCCGCCTCATATGCGCCCCTATTGACATAGGCCCGCGACAAAAAGCATAAGTGTTGGTTCAGCTGTGGATCCTGTGGATTCAGATTCTGTGCCTTTTCCATATGTGCAATACCTTCTGGATCTCCGGCAAGATCAGACTTATTGCCTAGGGCGTGCAACACTACCGCATCGTTAGGATTGAGGTCGACTGCACGCCTAGCTTCAGCAAGAGCAGCATCATGGTCGTTAAGCCACTGGTAAGCTGTGCTGAGCTGATGATGGGCCTCTGAGGACGACTCATCGAACTTCGCCGCTCGGAGGGCAGCGTCCAGCGCATTGTTGGCTGTAGC
>JAOTYS010000282.1 GCA_029861795.1 Gammaproteobacteria bacterium
CGCGACGCGTCCTGATACTTCAAACACGTCGCCGTTACAACGTGCCGAAATGCCGCCGCCCAATATTTCGCGTTGCATTTGCAGTTGAATAACCGTGCCGGGCGCAAGATCGCCAAAATCGCAGCTACCGCCATCGCATACGCCGTGCGACGAACTCACGGAATCGGCCGGTATGTCTCGCACTTGGCGTTTGCGGCAGGTATTGAGACGCGGCTCCTGCGGTCGGCATTTGCGTTTGCAGTGCACGCGATCTTTCCCTTCGTTTCGATAGAACCGCGGCTGGACCTCGAGGCGACATCGTCCTACCTGCTGACACGCAATCAGCATGTCGAGCAGTCGGTACTTATTAGTACTCGCCGCCGAATGACAGCAACACTAGAACTTCTTCATTAATTTGGCGGCGCGGTCGCGAAGTTCCTCGGGGCTACGGTTTTTAGCTGTCTTTTGAATACGCTGGTTGAGCGTTGTCTCCATTTCGATGCGTATTTGATCGAATTGACGTAATCAACGCGGAAGTCCCTGCTTGGTGGGCAGGGTGGCCGATAGAAACCGAATGCTCAATACCAACAACGGCCGTAAAATCCTAATCTTTGCACGCCTTACAGTCTACTCTCTAGAGCCCTGTCCCAAAGGCATTGTACGGGGCGGCGGACGAAACGTAGAAAATTGAGGATTCTGAGTGCGGCTGTTTTTCTTCGGCGATCAGGCGCTAATCATCTTGCCCGACCTGTTCTTCGCGCTGAATCTGTAGATGGGTTAATGCGCCAGTGGAAGTACGCGGTAGTTGCTCCTTTAGAAGCATTTTCAGCTTACTACTGATGTGCGTAGCATATAGTTGCGAGCCGCGGTCGGTTACGTGAATAGCATCGTAGAAGACGGCCATGGGTTCGTCCCAATCGGGAACGTTTTGTTGCAAATACTCCACGAGATCAATAACCAGGACGCGCTGATCCTTGCCAACCTCACGGATAATAATATTGAACTGGTCTTGAGCGGTGCCATTTAGCCAGTCAGGAGTGAGCGCATTGGTGCTGCCTGAGAACGGCTGGGTCATCAACACGGGCTCAATTTCCAGGGCGCGCGAGACTTGAACGAACGCCAATAGTTTCTGTCGAAACGCGCGTGCCAACTCGTCGTCAAATGGCTGCTGGCTGTACCGCCAGTCCGTCCGATCGACCTGGCCACCTTGGGCTCTTGTAGTGGTCGCCACATGCCTGATTAGAGCGAAGAAATAGAATTTCTGGGACGCCATCTGAGCGGCCCATTTTGCAAGATCTCTCGTGGATACTGGGTGCCCAGTCCTAGACCTGTAGTCCCGAGCATGGCTCAGAATCCCTATATCGTTGGAGGCATGCATGAGCACGACCACGTCGGGTGAATCAAAGCTTACATGGTTGATGAAAACGTTCAACGAGTCATGTACGGTATTGCCCGAGCGAGCTGCATTTAGCGTGTTAACATTTAGGCCGTCAGCCTTGAGGAGCCGGGAGACCAACGCTGGAAAACGCAGCTCCTCCTCGACTATGCTGCATTCGGTAGTGGATCCTCCGAGGAAAGCGACCGTAGCATCGGGATCGGAATATTGAAATGAAGGCAGGATGTAGGAGCGCTTATCCGTGCGCAGCCTTACTCGAGCGTTGTCAGTGTCGATTACCGACCTGTCCAGGACTCTGTCAGATTCCGGATGATGCATTCGTAACTTGACCAGGTGGTCCGGAGACTCATTACGGTATGGGTTGTGCCACAGTATATGTAAACCGACTTCAACCAATGTCACCGCAATCGTCGCAACAACTAGAATCGCCAGGAATTTCGCGGTGCGTCGCGGCTTTATAGCGCCGTTCCCCATCTCCGATTCACCCGTTACCGCTTAGAACAGCGTGTAAATCAGAGGAGCAACTGCGGTCGACGAGAGAATTACCAGCAACCCAACAAGAAGTAACAGTAGCACCACAGGTGCTAGCCACCACTTTCTGTTATAACGCAGCCAGGCCAACGTTTCTCTTAGCAAGCTACTCTGTCCCTGATTTGCTTGTTCTGCAAATTCCTTCTCTGATTGTCTACTCATCTTTTTACCCTTTAGTATCGGGAACCGTCAGAATTGCTGAAAGTAACGGCGTGTATCTTGGTCGCTGGAATGCTCACTCCATTCGCTATCCCGATCTGGATCGAGCTTCCGTCGTAACGGATCGTAACCGAAGATTCGCATGAGCACACCTATAGGCGTAATGACACCATAATAGGTTAAAGCAAGTAATGTATGTGAAATCAACCAACCCACAGGGTAAAAGATTGCCATCCAGGCACCGTAAACCAACGGTCTCAAGGGCGGTAGAGCAAAGTAAATTATTGTTATGAACAGGCTTATTGCGCCAATAACCACAACCGCAGTCCATGACGCGGTAAATACGAAAACCAGCCCGGCGACGATAAGACCAAATGCGAGCAGGATCGCACCGAAAATATGCAAATCCCGACGTGTTGGTTGCCTATTTTGGTTAAGCAGCGACATGCGACCGCTCCTCCATTTTGCGACCGATCATCAAGAAGAAACCGCCTTCTTTGCTACCCGTCACAATCTCGCGAAGTTCCACCAACCGATGCTCAAGTGGTGTTCCCCTGGCCTCCGGCTCGAAAAGGTTTTGATATTCCATCAGTGATGCGTCAGGCTTGACGGCCGGAACGCCGCGAATAAACTCGACGCCAGTATTGTCGAACCACTGTAATACTTCATCAATCGTATGTTTCGATTCGTGAGGATGCCGATACTGATCCGCGAACCACGCCCGCCTTTGGGCATCACCGTGCTTGCTGCGACGCAAAATCGGATCAATCCATTGAGCGTGTCCACCTGTAATCCGAAACAGCTGCCGGCGCAGATCGGTTAGCAAGCGACCGTAAGTATTATACAGACCGATCACGATGTGCCCGCCGGGTTTCACAAGGGGCACTAAACCCTCGTATCCGTGGTATGGCGCCCCGGTGTGGTGTAGTACCCCGTTGCAAAGCACGACATCAAACTGTTCCCGACCAAAACACGGCCGAAACAAATTCATTTGCGCAAAACGGACACGGTCTAGGCCGTGTTTTCGCCGGAATGCCTCGCCCAACCGTAGCGAGTTGAGACATAGATCAGCTCCTACGACTTCGCGGCACGCGATACCGAGAAAATTTGTCAGCTGTCCGGTACCGCAGCCAACTTCCAGTACTTTCGAGTTTGGAGGTATTGCCAGGTCGAGTGCGCGCGCATAGCCGCCGCGACGAGCTTTATCCATTAGTGCTCTGACGCTGTCATGGTCATCGTAATTTGGGAATGGGGTCTCCTCGTAAAATGATTTCACTGTCTCGGTAACATCACCGGGTTGGTCGATATTTTCGTGAGGGTAAAACATCTGCCAAATCCCGTCATTCATGGGAAAACTGTAGCCACACTCGCTGCATACGCACGCCGATTCTGCGTAAGTCAATGACGCCCCGTGACAGGGACTAAGCATCAATCTTTGAAGCTCGGAATCGCCTCCACCATTCAGCGTATTCGCCACGGCGGGCTGATCGTCCTTTCGTAGGACGTAATTACCCATGCAGAGCACGTCCAGATCACAGGACATGAACGTATCTATGGCATCCTCGGGCGCACAAACAATCGGGTCCCAACCTAGGTTGAAACTTGTATTAATGAGTACAGGGCAACCCGTTTTCCTGTAGAAAGCCGTCATGAGCTTGTGAAAAAGCCCATGGCGGTCGCGGTCGATGGTTTGGACACGAGCCGAATAGTCAACATGGGTGACTGCGGGAATTACAGACCGGACATCCTTAACCGTGTCGAGCCCGCTCCGGCCGGCCACATCTCGTGCAGTGCGTTTCCCTTCTTCGACTGGCGCCACCAGCAACATGTAGGGGCTCTCATAGCCTTCGGGCATATTAAAGTACTCATGCACATGTTCTTGCAGCACCACAGGGGCGAACGGTCGAAATCCCTCGCGGAATTTGACCTTCATGTTGATAATGCCTTGCATGTCCGGCGATCGTGCATCTCCTATGATGCTGCGACACCCAAGTGCGCGAGGACCAAATTCCATGCGCCCCTGAAACCATCCAACAGCTTTTCCGGCGATAATTTCGTCGGCGACGCGATCGCAGAGCTGGTCGTTGTCCTCGATGAAATCAAAGCGCGCGCCGCTCTTTTCAAGGGCAATGTGAATGTCCTCGTCCGTATAAGCGGGTCCTAGTTGCGAACCTTTCTGTGTGTCCCTGCTACGAGAGGCGCGCGGTTTGTCGAGCAATTGGTGCCATATGAATTGTGCGCTACCCAAGGCTCCACCGGCATCTCCAGCCGCCGGCTGAATCCAAACGTCGTCGAAAACATTTTCGCGGAGAAGAAGGCCGTTGCTAACGCAGTTGAGGGCAACGCCTCCAGCCATACAGAGATTAGCCATTCCTGTATGGTCCTTAACATGGTGAGCCATACGCAGCACAATTTTCTCTGTCACTTTTTGCACGGATGCCGCCATGTCCATCTCGCGCTGCGTCATGGGTCCCTCAAGTGCCCGCGGTGGGCCGCCAAATAGTTGGTCAAATTTCCGAGACGTCATGGTCAGGCCAGCACAATAGTTAAAATAGGACATGTCCATCTGGAAGGAGCCGTCTTCATGCAAATTAATCAAGTTCTCAAGAATCAAATCAACGTATGCGGGCTCACCGAAGGGAGCAAGACCCATCAATTTGTACTCGTCTCCGTTAACCTTGAAGCCGCAGAAATAAGTAAACGCCGAATACAACAACCCAAGCGAGTGAGGAAACCGAAGTTCTCCGATCATTTTGATCTTATTGTCTTTTCCATACCCATAGGAAGCAGTTGCCCATTCGCCCACGCCATCCATCGTCAGAATGGCTGCTTCGTCAAATGGCGATGGATAAAATGCGCTTGCGGCGTGTGATTCATGATGCTTCAAGAATACGAATCGCTTTCCATAGTTGCCATTTAGCCCCCTGCGTATCTCACGAGGAACATGAAGTTTTTGACGAAGCCACAACGGCATCGCCTTTACGAAAGAACTAAATCCTATTGGCGCATAGGCCAGATAGGTCTCCAACAGTCGCTCAAATGTCAGTAATGGTTTGTCGTAAAAACCCACATAGTCGATATGCTCTGGCTGCAGTCCGGCCTCGTTCAGGCAGTACTCAATAGCGTGGGTTGGAAACTCATGGTCGTGCTTACGACGCGTGAAACGTTCCTCTTGAGCAGCCGCGACGATTTCTCCATTTACGACTAGTGCTGCCGCAGAATCATGATAATAGGCGGAAATTCCTAGTATAGCTGTCATATTGCTCGTGCTCGTGATTAGTCAGGTGTGTCGCAGTTTTTTTTCATACTCGAATCCGGAGCGATAGTACGTCAATTCTGTACCGACACCAATAGTTTCAACTCTCGCCTGCAGTTTCTAGCACCAACGGTCGCCGAATTTGTAAGACCATTGCAACCTGTTTTCGTTTCTGGGTAGTTTGTGAAATTGCGAAGAGACGTGCTAGCCAAAATTTACGAAATACTCGAATACACTTCCAAGGCTGTCGTTTAAAATCACAATCGCCTGGTGGTGACGAAACTGAGGATACAATAAAAACGGCGAATAGCCGAACATCACCAGCAGCGAACAACGCCAATCCTAAGGAAGCTGAATTACGTAAAGGCCTCCTGGCCCTACGGGCTCGCTTGGGCCTCAAAACAGACAACGATTCTGCACGCGGAAGTGGGCGCAAAGCGCAAACACTAGCGTTGAGTTGTGGGCGCGGTGGCGCCGGTCTTGATCCGGTGACACTCCGACCGCTATTTGGTGTCGACGACCCATCAGTTGACCAGGTTCTTTAGCGGGCCAGTCACAATGCGTGCTCTCGGCCGAAATTTCTGGTTTCCTCGTGTGACGTGAGACTTAGGGTCGGGCCGTAAGGCTTCGACGAGGGGATTATGGAAAACAGAAATTTTCCGCCGCTAGTGTGCCCTACAACTCGCAGCGATTTGGTGAAGGAAGAACAGGGGAAGGATAGAAAAATTTATCACGTTCGCGCGTATTAGCGCGTCAAGGATGGTTCCGGAATCCTCGTGCCGTAGCTGATCGCTGGGTTTGAATGGTGGGCAAGCGGGCGTTGCGTGGAGAGGCGGCGAA
>JAOTYS010000283.1 GCA_029861795.1 Gammaproteobacteria bacterium
CATCCGACAACTTACCCTCACCGTTGTTTACATTCACAAACAGCGCAGACGATCTCAGTATATTCGCCAAGGCTTTATTGATCTCAGCCATGCGCTGAGGCTCCCCGCCGGAGAGTGCAACAAATACCAGTCTAGAGGTGGGGCCTTTCTCCAGCTGAGTGAGCAACAGCTTTTCGATGGGTGAAGAAGCGGCGGGCATGAATACGCTTAGATCCGCGGTGACGTGAAAACGGATCACGACAACCCACGCGGAGCTCAAGATCAAACCCAACAGAAATAACGCGCCCAGGCGTTGTGTGAAGACCACGCGGATTACTGAACTTCTGTGTATTCGATGTCCATCACAGACCGATCCCCGTCGGTCTCCAGCGTTTCGATACGCACGATTCTACCTTTAACGCCTCGGATACGTATCGACTCGATGAGCTCTAATATGCGTTCATCACGTGGAATGAGATGAAGGTCCCACTGATCGGCGTCACCCCACAGGTTCGCGCTGTAGTAATCCTCCAACCCTCGCAGATCACCGGCCAAGGTTGCACGCACACTCTCCAATATGGTGCGCACCGCCGGATTGGCATCGAGCGAGTAGCGCCGTTCCCCTTGCTCGCTCAATGTATCTATGATGGCCGTGTCACCATCTATGGTAGTGATCTCCTCAAACGGCTTTAGCACGTGCTTCTTCAGCTTATCCGGTGCACGAAAGGAAATGGTGCCTTCGGTTACCAGAACCTCGGTCAGATATAAAGATTCCTTGCGCTCTACAAACGTGGATTCAGCGATCTCAATCTCTGCCAGGGCAGCCATGACTTGCTCCATTCCCCAAGTCGTAGCTTGGGCGTGGACCAAACCCGCTGTGACCAGCGTTACGGTCCACGCCAAAACGGTACCCGGCAGGGTAAGTATGCCGGGGAATCTATCAAAATGTTTAAGCCCGCTTTGGCGCAACACAAGCTTACCTTTGTTAACAACACATCAGTTTAAAGAGATGCCGAGCGTGTCGGAGCTGGTTCGATACATACAGACTAGCCAGCTCGAACCACCACTTTGTGACCGCGTGATCCAAATTTGGTTGCCAGATGGCCCAGCGAACGGTAGTAAACGAGACAATGCGTGCACGGACACAAAGCACGCCATTATAAGATATATGGAATATTTCGCGACTCGTGGACTCGGGGGTAACTATCGATCGATCAAATGCGAGCGATCAATCATATACACGCCGTGGGAGCCTCTCCACACTCGCAGTCACTTAGCTGCTATCACTGCAGCTTCGATCGATACTTACTCAGGAATCGAAGTGATAACTAAATTGTGCTCAAAGTATACCGTGCCAGTTTCGTATTCCCACCGAGCAATGGGCGGGTCGCCGACCGCCGGGTGAATCAGTTGGGGCTCACCGTAGCGCGCCCGCACCGCGTCCATGCTCATCAAATTTCTCGGTAGATCTCGGTTGTAAGAAGTGAGGCCGTATCCATACGTGGTGGGTGTGGACGACTCTTCGGCGTATATCGAGCTGGCCATAACGACCATCATCAGCGTGAGCAGATATCGCACAAGATTTGTTGTCATGCTGTTCTCCCTAATTGTGTCCCTCTCGATATATCAATAATAGCTCAATCCTGCTGGGTTGGCAGGGCTATCGAGCACGACCACCTAGGCTTGTGGGGCGCAGACCTGCATCAGTGCTCGGGATGCGCTGAAACACCGACGTCAGCCCGTCGCGACGGCGATAGTAGGTAATGCACGTACAAAGCGATGGTAAACAAAGCCAGAGCGCATGCCTGGTGAGCAACACCCAGCGCCACCGGGACCTGGTATAGCAGCGTGAGCACGCCCAGAGTGATCTGTGTCACGGCAACCATCGCCAAAAGGCTGACGGCGCCGCAAGCTGCTCCCGGCAAATGCGCCCGCCTACTCCACCACCAGATCATCACGGTGATACCGAACACTAATACTGCCGCGGTCCGATGAATAAACTGAATGGTGACGACATTCTCAAAAAAGTTTCGCCACAAAGGCGTCAACACTAGTAGCTCATCAGGTACCCATTGCCCGTTCATGCGAGGGAAGGTGTTGTACACGAATCCCGCCTTGGTACCGGCCATAAAACCGCCACTCAAGATCATTAATAATATTAGTAACGTTAACACTAGGACGAAGTACGAGAGTCGAGTGGTGGATTCACTTTTAACCCACTTCACAACGATAAGAGCGAGTGCGGTGCGAAAGATGTAGGCGTAAATCAAAACTGCAAGGGCAAGGTGGGCCACCAAGCGATACTGACTAACATGGGGTTTATCCACCAGGCCGCTCTGTACCATATACCAGCCCAGCAACCCTTGTAGTCCACCGAGGACAAACATGAACAACAACTTCGGCGCGAGTTGCATGGAAATGCGTCTTCGCATCAAGAAATAAATGAAAGGCAGTATAAAGACCAGCCCGATCAGTCTACCCAACATGCGGTGGCCGTATTCCACCAGATAGATGAACTTGAACTGGTCGAGAGTCATGTCCCGACTAACCGACTTATACTCTGGAAACTGCTGATACTTGCGAAAGGCCTCCTGCCACTGCGGCCGTGACAATGGCGGTACCACTCCAACAACTGGCTGCCATTGCACCATGGACAATCCTGACTGGGTTAGCCGAGTCACACCCCCAACCACCACCGTGACAAAAATAAGCCCGGCACAACAGAACAACCAGATGGCGATCGCCGAATCAGCCCGATGGGAACCGATTACACTCATGGCGTTATTGCGCAAGAGGCTGGTTCGGTGGAGCTAGGTCGACGGGGTTAAAGGTTATCGCTGCTTCGCCCAAATACTAGGGTTGCGTTGGTCCCGCCAAATCCGAAGCTATTCGACATCACGGTATTCAAGTGGACGTTATCTTCGCGCGTACGGATGATGGGCATGCCAGCGGCGCCCGGATCCAACTCGTAGATGTTGGCCGATGCCGCAATAAAACTTTGCTCCATCATCAACAGCGAATAGATCGCCTCATGCACGCCCGCGGCACCTAGCGCATGGCCTGTCAATGACTTGGTCGAGCTAAGGGCCGGGACCCCATCGGCAAACACTCGCTTTATCGCATCGAGTTCTCGGATATCACCTACGGGAGTGCTGGTGCCATGTGTATTGACGTAGTCCACCTTTGCGTCCGTATCCCCTAGCGCCATCTGCATACAACGCTCTGCCCCTTCGCCGGACGGTTGGACCATATCGTAGCCATCAGAGGTTGCGCCATAGCCAATCAGCTCAGCATAGATTTTCGCCCCGCGGGAGTGAGCGTGTTCCAGTTCTTCAATCACAACCGCACCCCCTCCGCCTGAAATCACAAAACCATCGCGGGCTACATCATACGTGCGCGATGCTGTTTGTGGTGCATCATTAAAGCGCGATGACAATGCACCCATCGCATCGAACAAAAGCGTCATTGTCCAGTGCAGCTCTTCACCTCCACCCGCGAACACCATGTCTTGTTTGCCCCACTGAATGAGCTCCGCAGCGTTTCCTATGCAGTGTGCGCTAGTGGCACAAGCGGAGCTAATGGAATAGCTCACGCCCTTGATCTTAAAGGCAGTGCCTAAGCAAGCGGCGTTTGTGCTAGACATGGTGCGTGGAACCATGTAAGGACCCACTTTGCGTATGCCACGCTCGCGCAATAAGTCCACGGCACGGCTCATATGTTCAGTCGATGCGCCACCCGAACCCATGATCAGGCCAACACGAGGATTAGAGATTTCATCCGGCGCGAGACCAGCGTCTTCAATGGCCTCACGCATAGCCACGTAGTTGTAGGCCGCACCGTCGCCCATGAACCGTTTAATCTTGCGATCAATCAGCGCATCAAGATCGACATCTATGCGGCCGTGCACCTGGCTGCGAAAGCCCAGATCAGCGTACTCCTGATGGTAGGTGATCCCGGAGCGACCTTGTCGCAGCGCTTCGGTCACCTCTTGCTTGTTGCGACCAATACTCGCAACAATGCCAACCCCGGTGATGACGGCTCGTCTCAAATACGCTCCTCGTCAGAATCCATCGGTTGAGGTGAATAACCCCACCCGCAGATCTTTCCCACTGTAGATCTGCTTGCCATCGACTTCCATAATGCCATCGGCGATCCCCATCGTGAGTTTGCGCATGATGACGCGCCTAAATTCTACTTTGTAGCATACGAGTCGATTCCGTGGCGTCACTTGACCAGAAAACTTTACCTCTCCACTACCCAGCGCACGACCGTGTCCGGGGCCACCACACCACCCCAAGAAGAATCCAATCAGCTGCCACAACGCATCGACACCGAGACACCCCGGCATCACTGGATCCCCAGCAAAATGACACGGGAAAAACCATAGATCAGGCCGTACATCAAGCTCTGCCGTGACCTTGCCCTTGCCGTTGGCACCACCGTATCGAGAAATTTCCGTTATGCGATCGATCATCAGCATGGGCGGTAGTGGTAACTGGGCGTTACCCGGTCCGAACAACTCGCCACGCGCGCACTGCAGCAGCTCTTCATAGCAATAACTGCTCTGACGCTGTATTCCTTCTTGAGTTTCAGACACTCTGTTGCCTAGCTCGCTTCCCACGGGTCTCCGACCACCGCGACCCTACGCCTTGGTGAATCCACTGCCCGATCGTTGAGACGCTCACTGCGACGACGTTACTTCTCTAACAACCCGGCACCCTTTAGTCTTAAGTTCAACAGCGTGCGTTGAGTAGAGTCCTTTAGCAACCTTATTGTAGAAAGATTCTTCAGTGGACGATAGGGCATAGTTCACGACTCAATCGCGTTGTAGCACCAGAATAACGTGAAGACGCCTTGGACCATGGGCGCCGATTTGAAGCGTTTGCTCGACGTCAGCAGTCTTAGAAGGTCCGGTAATCATATTGACTGTACGTGGCATCTTTTCAAAGTTGCGCCGCACTTCCGCCCAACCGTCCTCCAGGTGGGTGACGATCTGATCCGCCGTGATCACCACGATATGATCATCCGGGAGCAATCGAAGCGTCGTGGGCGTGTCACGACCAGAGACCATTATCAGCGTGCCCGTCTCCGCCACCGCTGCCAACGCCCCGGTCACCGCGACTACATCGGTCCCCAGGGCTGCCCGCACGTCTAGGGTCAAGGCCTCTGGCCAATCAATGTGTTCGAGGACCGGATCCCGCGATGCAACTAACTGTGATGGTAATGAATGCGCCACGAGGTGTTGCCGCACCGCACCTGGTACTTCCCCCAAGCCCGACACCTTTGCGATGGTACCTCCTACCTCTTGCACCTTGCGTGCGAAAGTCTCGACCAAATTCTCGGCAACCTGTGGGCGGGGATGCGATGGTCGCGCAGTGATGCGCTGCTCCAGCGCAGCGGCAACGCTCGAGTCTAGCGGACCCGTGCGTCGTAACGATGCACGAATGCTGTCGAAAATATCATCCCTAGCCTTGTTCATTGCGTACCACCGCCGCCCGCGCTGCGCCACTGCGACTGGAATGTGGCTCCTTGGGGCGAGGGAAAATCGCGCGCAAGGGTCCAACCACGTGCTAACGGCAAACTGCGAAAACGACCGCGCTTTCGCCCCAGGGCGCTCATTAATTTGATCGCCGCACCCATCGATCGGCGATAAAGCTTTGGTCTTCTAGCCATAAAGGCCCATGCCGCCAGCGCCCACCGAACGCGCATCTTGGGCAAACCGGCTTGGAACTCGCGTACCCGCAACGCCCGTAGCATCGATGGCAGTGGGATGCTCATTGGGCAGACTTCTTCACAGCGGCCGTTAAGAGTGCATGCATTGGGAAGGTCCGCCGCCTCCCGCAAGCCAACCATCAACGGTGTCAACACCGAACCCACGGGTCCGGGATACACCCACCCATACGCATGGCCCCCAACCGCTCCATAGACCGGGCAATGATTCAGGCATGCACCACAGCGAATGCAACGTAGCATTTCGTGAAACTCGTTGCCCAGCATCTGCGAGCGCCCATTGTCGACAAGCACCACATGAAACGTCTCGGGTCCATCCAGATCTGTTGGTCGCTTGGGGCCGCTGAACAAAGTGGAATAAACCGATATCTCCTGACCGGTGGCGCTACGCGTTAGCAAGCGCAAGATGGTTGTGGCGTCTTCGAGGTTGGGCACAATCTTTTCGATG
>JAOTYS010000284.1 GCA_029861795.1 Gammaproteobacteria bacterium
ATAGCATGCGGTGCAAGCCACGCTCAATCCGAACCCGATTTGAAAGTGAGCGAACCACCTCAAGGACACCCTCAGTTTGTCGACAATCAATTGTGCGTTCAGTGCCACACATCAATTGCCGATGAATGGAAGGGTTCGCACCACGATAGGGCGATGCAACACGCAAACAACGAAACCGTTTTGGGGGATTTTAGCGATACTTCGTTCAACCATCTCGGTACCACCACACGCTTTTACATGAAGGATGGGAAGCACTTTGTACACACCGAAGGTCCAGATGCCAGACCGCAAGAGTTTGAAGTCAAATTCACTTTTGGCGTGGATCCTTTGCAACAATATCTCATCGAGTTGCCCGGCGGACGGTTACAAGCCTTCAATATCGCCTGGGACACCCGGCCGATAGGGGAAGGAGGGCAGCGATGGTTTCATCTCTATCCCGAAGAAACTCCAAGCACTGATAGCCCCTTTCACTGGACGGGGATTTATCAAAATTGGAACGCCATTTGTGCAGACTGCCATTCAACCAATTTAAAGAAGAACTACGATCCCAATACAGACGCATACGCCACAAGCTGGAGTGAGATCAATGTCAGTTGTCAGGCTTGCCACGGACCGGGCGAAACCCACGTGGCCTGGGCCCAGGCGCTAAGCGAGGGGCAGGGCGGAAACAACAGCGACAATGGTCTTGGCGCTGAAGTGAGCGCACAAAATCCAGACAAGCAGATCGAAATTTGTGCTCGCTGTCATTCAAGGCGAAGTGCAGTCAGCGACAGTTACAGCCATAGCGGGTCCTTGCTCGATTCCTACCAACCCAGTCCCTTGAGCCAGGAATTCTACTACCCCGACGGGCAGATTATGGATGAGGTGTATGTATACGGGTCCTTTCTCCAGAGCAAGATGTACCAGGCGGGGGTAACTTGCACCGATTGCCACAATCCGCATACAGCGCAGTTAAAGCTGTCCGGAAATTCCTTATGTATGACTTGTCATCAGGAATCACCACCCGCTCAATTTCCGAATCTCAAGGCCAAGCTTTACGACTCCCCTGCACACCATTTCCACCCACCGGGTAGCGAAGGCGCGAAGTGTGTGAACTGTCATATGCCAGCGAAGACGTACATGATTGTTGACCCACGCCGAGATCACAGCTTTCGCATCCCGCGACCCGATCTGTCCCGTGACTTAGGCGTACCCAACGCCTGCAATCAATGCCATCAGGATCAGCCGGTCACGTGGGCCATCAATACACTTGAAAAGTGGTACGGGCGCTCTCGGCCTAAACGGTCCCACTTCGCTTACACGTTAGCGGCGGCACGTAATGGCGAGCGGGACGCCCAGGGTGACCTCATCAAAATGATCGAGGCCGGGCAGCATCCCGACATTGTGCTCGCCACCGCACTGGATGTTCTGCGCCAATACCCTCTCGATTCGAATGGCATCAAGACTGTGATCCAGGCGACCCAAAGTGACAATCCTTTGGTTAGAAGGGAAGCTGCCAGCGCACTAGAAGCGCAAAGTCACGAAGTGAAAGCCCGTTTCCTTACGCCGCTGCTGACGGATCCAGTCCGTGCAGTGCGCACGGAGGCCGCGCGCATGCTTACCAGCATACCGACAGGACTGATTCGTGATCCCAGCGATAGAAAAGCATTCGGCGAGGCGCTCAAAGAGTATTTGGCCGTTCAGGATGCCAACGCTGATCTGCCCGCGTCCCAACTTAACCGCGCGGTGATCTTCACCAATGCACAGCGCTTTGAGGCAGCAGAAGAAGCATATGTGACTGCTCTAAAGCAGGACCCAGCCTTCGTGCCGGCGAGTCTCAACCTGGCAAACCTATATAACACGCTTAACCGCAACAACGATGCTGAGCAGGTTTTGCGCGAAGCGATACGCTGGAACCCGGATGAAGGCGAGGTTCACTACTCGCTCGGTCTCGTCCTAGGTGAAGAGCAACGTTTTGATGACGCAGCCGAAGCACTGAGACGCGCGGCTGACCTCATGCCGGATCGTGCGCGTGTACGCTACAATCAAGGGCTAGTGCTACAGCGGCTAGGTCGACTGTTCGAAGCCGATGTCGCCTTGAACAAAGCACATCAGGTCGACCCCAACGATCCAGACATTGTGTACGCGTTGACTGTATTTTATGTCCAACAGGGCAACCCAGAGCGCGCACGCTCTTACGCTGAAAAATTAGCTGTATTAAGTCCGGGTATGGACCCAGACCAGTTGTTACAGCAGATCGAGCAAACGCTTAAGTGAGACGTTAGAAGTCAAGAAGTACAAATCGATAGGGTCAGGTCCAATTGAAACAAATCAATAGGGTCAGGTCCAATTGAAAATCGTCATCGTGAGGTCAATTGTTGTGGCGTGATACCTTTTCAATCGTACCTGACCCCACTGAATCCTTATGGAAGAGATCGCCATCTCAAAGTTTAAGGCCACCTGCCTTGCCGTCCTGGAAAGGGTGCGCCGAACACGCAAGCCGATTCTGGTCACGCGCTTTGGAAAAGCAGTAGCCGAGGTTGGCCCTCCGCCACCGGTGCCGAGACCCGAGCATTGGCTCGGAGCGCTTCAGTCAACCGGAAAGATCAAGGGCGACATCATTTCTCCTGCCACCGAAGAAGAACATTGGGAGGCCTCGCGCTCGTGAAGTTGCTGCTAGACACGCACGTTTGGCTGTGGAGCTTGCTAGAGCGAAAAATCTGAGTCAGCGTGTCGTGCGGGCACTTGAGAGCAAACAACACGAGCTTTGGCTCTCGCCAAATAGCACGTGGGAACTTCTTATGCTCGTTGAGAGAAATCGAGTTTCATTAAAAATGGACGTTAACGAATGGGTGGCCAACGCAATGGACACTGTTCCATTGCGAGAAACCCCGATCACTCATGAAGTGGCGCTCGAAACCCAGCACGTGGGTCTTAACCATCGCGACCCGGCGGATAGGTTTCTCGCCGCGACCGCGAAAGTATTTGAGCTGACGTTGGTCACGGCCGACAAACGTATGATCGCTGTCAAGGGTTTGCCGACGCTCGCCAGTCGCTAGCACTGTAGAGAAGAAATCAGATTCGTCCCCATGTATTCTTTGTTGGGATGCGTCGTCATGGAAATCGATAGAGGAAATCGATAGAAAATCGATAGGGTCAAAGAAATCGATAGGGTCAGGTTCGATTGAAAATCGTCACCGTGAGGTCAATTGCTGTGGCGTGATACCTTTTCAATCGTACCTGACCCCACAGAATGACCCCACAGAATCGAATCCCACAGAATCCCCCCACAGAATCCCAAGATAGGGGCAGGTTGTTATTCGAACATACTCTTAGTCGTTCAAACCCAATACGATTTTCCAATACTCTTCCACCGCAATCAGTTCCTGATCGGTTAACATAGTCAACAACTCGTTGGTAATCCGGCGGTTGTCTATCGCCTGTGTTTGATCGAGCATAATGTCGGAGTGGGAACCAAGGCTGTCCCGAGCGGTGATGCGATAGCGAAGCGGTGCGGCGTCATCGATCAATTTTGTGGTGAGAGGAATAACCGTTGTGCTGGGGTGTTCTGCTTCGTTCAACAGGTTGCTTTGTACCACTAGGCAGGGGCGGATCTTGCCGGGCTCTGTACCTTTTGAAGGATTGAAGTTGGCGAGATAGATCCCGCCGCGCTTATAGGCCATCCGCGTTTGCCGCGTCGAGATCGGCGATAATCTGCTTTGCCTGATGTCTGGTCTTCAACGAAGCTTGTCGAATTCGCTGACGCAGCGCCTCGCGTTCCAGGTGCGCTCTATAATTCAAGACGGCCGCTCGGATGACGCCGCTTTTGGTTGTTTTTAATTTCTTCGCGAGCTTCGTAAGTGTCGAGTCAAACCGCGCATCGGCTTTAACAGTAATGGTTTTCATGGCGTCCCTTGTTACTGATAACGGTATTACTAAAGCAAGCATATAATGATTTGCGTTAGGATGCCAGATGTTTGGATCAAGGTATTTGAATCAAAGTTGAATCAAGGGGTCAGTGTGTTTCAAGTACTCGGACCCCTTGATTCCTTTGTTCTTGATTGTTCGGATGGCTACGGATTTGACAGCAACGACTGTCGCGTCTGCTTAGAAGCTGCAACGGCGCGGTTGTCGGTTCATCATGGATTTGCCCCACACCGTCTGGTAATCTCCCCCGCTCCTAAACGGACGGCACCAATAAAAGTCGGTATGGAGGAGACTGAATAATACGCGTTGCGTTCGACATCGCAGCGGCCGTTGCGTTGTCTCCAGCATCCTCAGGCGTACAGGACGCGCCGACACTTCGCTGTTCTGGTACTACACGCCGTAACAATCGAGAAGGAGACCACGTATGAACAAGCTACTCACGGCCCTGATCTTATCCTCCGCATTTTTCATCTGGAGCAGCAGCGCCGGTGCGCAGGATAGCGTGCTCGAGTTTAAAGGTAAGATCGCAAAATCCTACGAAGAATCGGTGGAGTGGTGGCCGCCGGAGAAACGACCGCCCGAGGGCGCACCAAATGTCCTGATCCTGCTTCTGGACGATGTTGGATTCGCACAGCTAGGACAATCGTTTGGCGGACTCATCGAGACGCCAAACATCGACCGGCTGGCTGCAAACGGATTGCGCTACAACAATTTCCACACCACGGCCCTCTGTTCACCTTCGCGTGCCACATTGATGGCGGGCCGTAATCCTCATTCTATCGGGCTCGGCAGTCACGCGCTCACCGCCATGGGATTCCCCGGCTATAACGCGATAGTGCCGGAAACCGCCAAGTCGGTGGCCAACTACCTGCAGGAGTCGGGTTACGTCAACTATGCGCTTGGTAAGTGGGACCACACACCGCTCTATGAAGTCTCCCAGGTCGGCCCGTTCCACCGCTGGCCGAGCGGCGAGGGTTTTGACCATGGCTACAACTTCATGGCGGCGGACGTCCACCAGTTCATTCCGGTGATGTGGAACGATCACACGCCGGAAGAATATCGCAAAACCTATCACCTAGATAAAGACCTTGCCGACCGGGCCATCGATTGGATCACCGGGCATAAGTCGATCAAGCCAGATCTTCCCTTCATGATGCTGTGGGCTTCCGGATCCATGCATTCTCCACACCAGGCGCCGCCGGAGTACCGGGCAAAGTACCGCGGTAAATTCGACATGGGCTGGGACAAGGCGCGCGAGATGATCCTGGAGAAGCAGAAGGAACTCGGCGTGGTACCGCCGAACACGAAGCTCACCGAGCGGATCGACGAGATACCCGCGTGGGATTCACTCAATGAAGACGAGAAACTGCTTTACGCGCGTCAGATGGAAGTCTTTGCAGCGCAGATGGAGCATGTCGATCACCAGATGGGACGTATCATCGACACGCTCGAGCGAATTGGTGAATTGGATAATACGCTGATCTTTGTGACGGCCGATAATGGCGCGAGCGGCGAGGGCGGCCTTGCCGGCACGTTTAACGAGACTTATGTGCTCAACGGTCTGCAAACGCCGTTCGAGGCCAATATGCGCAACTATGCGCTGTGGGGTGACCCGACGACCTATCCGCACTATCACGCCGGCTGGGCCATGGCGGGTAACACGCCGTTCCGTTACTTCAAACAGAGCGAACACCGCGGCGGACAAACTGACGCATTGGTGGTGCATTGGCCAGATGGGATCGAAGCGAAAGGCGAGATCCGCAACCAGTACCATCACATCAGTGACATCGCCCCGACCATCCTCGAAGCGGCCAAGCTGGAAGTGCCCGAAACCTATCACGGCATTAAGCAACAACCCATGGACGGCAAGTCGATGATGTATTCGTTCAACGATGCCGATGCGCCCAACGTAAAGGATCGCCAGTACTACGAGATGTTCGGTAATCGTGCGATCTGGGTCGACGGGTGGAAAGCAGTGACGCTGCATGGCAAGCGGATGCCATGGGTAATCGGATCTGTCACCCCATTTGAGGATGATGTGTGGGAGCTGTACCACGTGGCCGAGGATTTCTCGGAAAGCGCCGACCTTGCCGACAAGCACCCGCAGAAGCTCGAGGAGTTGAAGAAGATTTTCGAAGAGGAGGCCTGGAAGTACAACGTCTACCCGCTCTACGATGACATGATCAAGCGGCTGGCCGGAACGCAGGACATCCTCTTTGGAGACAAGAAAGAGTATGTCTAC
>JAOTYS010000285.1 GCA_029861795.1 Gammaproteobacteria bacterium
TCATGGCAGCGCAGGGCGGGCACGCGGGCGCCATCGCTCAGATCGCCTACGGTGGCGTGGAGCATAAAGCGCAACTGGTCGCCCACATAGATGCGCTGGCGGCGCTGAGCAAGATGACAGTGATCGCGTTCGAGGAAAAGGCGCTCATTGCGGAAGACACGCCGAGCAGGGCCAAAGAGGTCATTTGGGAGAAGTGGGATGAATTTAAGGAGAAGGCGGGCGATATGGAGAAGGCGGTCAGCGCCTTCTCAGCAGCAGCAAAAGCTGGTGACGCCGATGCGTTTGGGGGGAAACTGGATGCGGTGTGGGATGGTTGCAAGGACTGCCACGAATCCTTCCGGAAGAAGGAGGAGTAGAAAAGATTCACCTTTGACTTTGCAGGCAAGCTGATTCACAGTCGCACAGGCCGAATGCGAGCTATCGCGCTCGTGCTTGGCCTTTCTGTGTGGCTACTTGGGCCAGTCGCATCGGGGCAAACACTGATCGAGCGTGGTGAGTATGTGCTCCGCGCTGGAGGCTGCGTCGCATGCCACACGGATGTTGACAACGATGGCGCTTATCTCGCAGGGGGACGGGAGTTCACCACCCCGTTCGGGGCCTTTTTCTCACCGAACATTACACCGGACCCGACCGACGGGATCGGTGGTTGGAGCATTGCTGATTTTACTACTGCGCTAACGCGCGGAGAGGGTCCCGGGGGCATTCATTATTATCCCGTGTTTCCCTACACGTCGTACTCCGGCATGCGACCCGAGGATGTCCAGGCGCTGTTTGCGTATCTTCGAAGCGTAGAGCCGGTGCCGCAAGCGGACAGACTGCCCGACCTTCCCTGGTACATGCAATTTCGGTTCATTAACCGGGTTTGGAAGTACTTGTTCTTCAAATCGACTGAACCACCCGATGATATGAGTGAACCGGTTCTCCGCGGTGCCTATCTGGTAACTGTGCTGGGGCATTGCGGCGAATGTCATACGCCGCGCAACCTATTCGGCGTTCTGGACGACGAGTTGTTTCTCGCGGGGACGAAGGATGGGCCCGATGGAGACGCGGTTCCCAACATTACGCCCGATCGCGAGACTGGGATCGGACGCTGGAGCCGTGCAACGCTCATCCGCTACCTTACCAAAGGGATGGAGCCGGACGGCGACTTCGCTGGTGGGGTCATGGTGGACGTCATCGACGAGAGTCTGCGTCACTTGAGCTACTCCGATATCGAGGCAATTGTGGATTACTTGAAATCGATTCCGCCTGTGTCCAATCAGGTCGGGGACCCATGACACAGGCTTGAGATCTGGGCGCGGAACATGCGAAAGGATACAACATGGTGCGCCACTGTTACGGAGACCTTTGGTGCAACAATTGGCTGCGAATATACCATTTATGACGAGCCGGATGTCTTGCGAAAATGTCCCTGGAGTGTCCTCGCTGCCCTGGTGCCTAAACCCTGGGTCAACCTCACACGGTTCCATGGTGTATTTGCCCCCAACAGTCGCTTGCGCAAGTTGACCCCGGCTCAGCGTGGCCGGCATGCCACTACCCAATCTCCCAAGACGGCGGAAGAGCAACATGCTGCCATGACCTGGGCCCAGCGCTTAAAACGCCTATTCAGAATCGATATAGAAACTTGCAGCCAGTGTGGTGGTTCGCTATTACAGATACATCGGGAAAGCGGATCTTTCAAATGGCAACCTCGGATTTGATGAATGTCTGCAGGTGGGCCGGTAAGCGACCTTCCAGCCTGGCAATGTAACGACTGCTGCTGATTCAGTGATCGATGGTCGCTTTTCGACCCCGTGTAGATACCCCGTCTCACTTCCCGTGATACTAGACACGACTGGCAGGTAGCTATCAGTGGAAGTGGAGCATTCGCCCGCGCCTCGAACGACAATACCCGGTAGCGTTCAAGCACATCTGATAGAGCGCATACAAGAAATCCTCTGCCCAACAACCGTTTTCATGCTTAGCAAACTAGTCTATGTATATTAACTATTGAATAACGCCGCAGGCGATACGGTCACCAGCACCAGCATTTTCACCATAACTATCTGCTTTTGCATGAATGATGATCGATGAGCCGTCGGCATCATGGATACTATTCGCGTGGCCCGACTCTAATGTAATCAAATGATTAAACACATCTGCCTGCACATTGCCATCGGTACCAACGAAGATGTTCGGCATGTCTCCCGCATGCATATTGCTTCCATATCCCAAACCATGGGAGGCATCTTCTGGATTGAAATGACCTTTGGCTGCCTTGAATCCATCCTCGCATGAACCAACGGCATGAATATGAAAGCCATGGGCACCTGCAGGTAACCCTTCAAGAGCAGCAGAGACAAGGACGCCATTCGGGTGTTGGTCCAGTGTCACAGTGCCAACTGCTTGACCGGCACTATCCTGCATAGTTGCCGTTGCTGTCTGCGCATTGGCTATGTTGGTAACAGAAAAGAAGATTGCAGTTGCGGCTATGACCAGATTTGCTTTCATAATGGATACCCCTCCTAGGGGAAACTGCATTTCGGTTCCGAGACGCTACCTAAGTTACAATGATACTAGACAATCTGATCTTGATCTGCTTCACGGGCCTTGTCAGGCATACACGCTCGCGTCCTCCTGAAAGGTAGTTCTCAGATACTCCTACTACTGGGTCGAGAAGATGCAGGCATGGCCGGTCGATAAGTATGTGAATCGACCAAAGAATGATGATGAGCGGTGTCTGGCGAGAGTGCAACTTGACTGACTGGTGATTATTGATAAATGGGGCGAAAACGTTCGTTCCATTATCATTTAGTGAGCGAGAGCAGAATTGATGGCAGTACCACAGTATTTGCGGGTTGTCCCTGTGCTAGGCTCAATCGGCGCGCTATACGCTTGGTGGTCGCAGCCGTATCTTGGTCCTCCCTCGGTGACGAGCGTCATAGCTAGATCAGTAGTGCTGATAGCTTGGCTCGGTCTGTTTGTGGCTGTGAAGAAGTCCAGTGGCGCGACGTGGTCATTGAGAAATTTTGTAATCGGAGGCGCACTTGGGGGTGGCTGGTGGTCGTTGTCGTTTCCGTTGAATGAAGCGCAAGGACTGGTAAACGTCGCAATGGGCATTGTGGTTGGAACCATCTCGGGGCTGTTTGCAGCGCTTGCTTCGACTGGCCCAAGGGCTGTGTTGATCGGGATCGGTATTTTTGCAGGACAATTGGTGGTTAATGTTTTGGTACATGCCCTGGGTTGGACCAAGTACAGCTACGGGATGTAGCCTGGAAGTCACACCAACCTATGCGGCCTAACGGATGGTACATGGGTGGGACTTGCGCCTGATTCACAGGCACCAGCGTCATGGTCCGGCACGCCAGAGAAGTGTTTTTTCAAACGTGCCAAAGAGGTTAAGTATCCCTTCAACGATCCGAGGTGCTATTAGCAAACCTATAGGAGCGCCGCTTCACGAATTATTTGTGATGGTCTTTCAAGCCAGAAAGACTTTCCCCTCTCGTAGAAAGTCGGGTCCATTCTCAGCACTTGTTGCGCAAATGGTCTCGCTTCTTCTGTAAATCCTGTCTCTACCAGAGCGCCGGCCAAGAACACTGCACCGACGGAGGACTCAGGCCCAAGGTCAGCAGCCTTTCGATAAGCACCTATCGCTAACTCCCACTTGCCTTTCTGTTGATAGCCATTACCCAACAACACCGCGAAATACGCGGGGTATACCGGGCTAAGCCGCAGACAGTGCCAAATAGAATCACGTTGAGATGGATGAACAAGTTGGGATTGTCCGACCCAGCAAATAATCCCAACGACGCTATCGATGCCATGGTTGTTGGCAGAAGCGCCACCCAAGGTGCTGCTGCTCGATTGGGTAACTTTCTCCTCTCCCACCGCCATCTTACCTTGCCGGTGTGTTTGAACCTGCCGGGGAATTCGGTGCTTGGCGGCGGTGGCGGTATCGCGGCACTCTGCGGTTTAAGCAGGCAGTTTCACTGGTGGAGTTACGTCCTCACGCTAATTGCAGCGACAGCGCCGATACCTTTGCTCGTTCTGAGCGGCCAAATTGATATTGAGCCGATGTTGGAAAGGCACGGCATTCTGCATGAACTTTTGAGCCGCGCCGCGGAAGGATTATTTCTGCACGAATGGCCGGTTTGAACGGTGAGCGGTCTAGAAAGGCTTCTAAGACTGAATACTACAGATTCCATGTGAAAACGAAGTTTATGGACAGCCTAGACCCACGGCGGAAGTGGCGTCATCCACTGGATCAGGATGGAAGGGGATAAAGCCGATCCTCGCTAAAGTGATAAGTCCCGGTTGTTTGCTCTTTCGTCAGAGTCGGGGCGGATGTTCTGGTTCATTCTGAACAGGTTGGTGGGATCGTATTTCTGTTTCAGGGCCAGAAGTTTGTCAAATTTCCCCGGCCCATAAGCCGCTGGTATCCTGTTGCTACCCTCATCCGCCTCAGTTCCAAGATAGTTCACGTAGACTCCTTGCGAAGCATAAGGCTCCATTGCCTGCCAGGTATCTCGCGTCCATACCCGGTTGATCTCGTCGTCTTCTTGGTCCTGCCATGACCCAATGATCAGGAGATTGTATGGCGACGTGCGGTGATCGAAGACGGTGGACTCCCGCGAAATGCGGGCAAAGGCACCTCCGAGGAACTCAAGGAAGATTTTGGATCTAGGTGACGGGCGGTGCCTCGTCTGCTCGATCACAACCGCGAGGGCCTCTTCCGGCAAGCGGTCGAGAAAGCTTGACTTCCAGTAATAGCGCAATCCAGGTGGAGCACCTGCGTCAAACAATGTCTGTATCTTGCGATAGGGCGATGGCCCAAACGTATCGAGCAGCGGTTTCCGGAACGCTCGCAATGGTTCCAGAGCAGCCTCACCATCGGAGAGGGGGCCGTTGTAGACGGCGATGAGTGCAAGGACCGGCAGCCCATCCGGTGTGGTGGTGAACGCGGCCAGCGCACCCAGCTCGTCCGATGCATTGGTGATGAAGTCCCGGAAGTGACGCAGGACCTCCTGCGCCTCATCGAGCGAGTAGAGCGTCATACCCCCGAATAGCATAGGCCCGACTGGATAAACCTCAAACTCGAAAGACGTCGCGATGCCGAAATTGCCGCCACCGCCCTTCAGGCCCCAAAACAGATCACTGTTCTCATTGGCGCTTGCGGTGACTATTTTGGCCTCGGCCGTAACAACATCGACCGCCGCGAGGTTGTCACAGGCAAGTCCATAAGACCGCGTCAGCCAGCCAATGCCGCCGCCCAGCGTCAAACCGGCAACCCCGGTGTCGCTGATCAATCCTCCCGTGGTTGCGAGGCCAAAGACCTGTGTCTCAGCGTCGAAATCACCCCAGGTCGTACCACCTTCTGCGCGGGCCCGACTGGTCTGCGCATCGACGTGAACGCTCCGCATCCCGGAGAGATTGATCATCAATCCAGCCTCGCAGACGGCATTGCCGGCGACATTGTGCCCACCACCTCTGACGGCAACGAGAAGATCATGCTCTCTGGCGAAGTTCACGGCGGAGGCCACGTCGGCGGTGCCAGCACAACGAGCGACAACTGCTGGGCGACGGTCGATCATCCCATTCCAGAGGCGCCGCGCGTCATCGTAACCTGCTGATGTTGGGAAAAGCACCGAGCCGCGGAGATCCTCTTCGAGCGCTTCGACCACCGCCATTTCGATCTCAGCGAATCCGCCATCCTTGGTCGCAACCTGGAGAACACTCATCGTCACCTCCGTTAAAAGCGTGGACCCATGACAGTATGCGGATAGTAACCCCGCCGCACTTGCGAAATACTTCGTCCTACTAACTTTGACATTGATTTCAATATGGCGGTATACGTCGAATGGATAAGTGTGCAGCATATGCGTACTTATAAATTAGTATCAAACCAATCGACATCGTTTTTATAGTTCTCTTGCGAAACGGTGGGGCAATGAAAGGGCGGCGTACCAATTTAGTGAATAAAAAACTGACCCTTTCAGGTGACATCACCGAATGATTGGACGCGACCCCACACCAGACTGTCGAGCAAAATTTCCTGAATGGCTGCTTTAAAAGTGCGGGCTCAACCGATGGACGCAACACAAGCGTTAAATCGTTCAGCCGGTGTTTCAAAGCCCAATGTTTTTCGTGGTCTTTCATTCAACTGACGTG
>JAOTYS010000286.1 GCA_029861795.1 Gammaproteobacteria bacterium
TCAAACAGCCGTTTAGCGGTGTCGAGATCTCCATCGCGCCGTAGCGCGAGCGCCCGATTCGATATACTGGTCGCAAGCCGCAGATCATTGGGTGCAAAATATTGCTCAGCAACTTCTAGCGCCCCTACCCACATCTCCGCGGCCTCTTGCGTGTCGCCAGCTTGGTTGCATTGCGCTGCGCTCTCTTGAATCTGCTCCCAGATTAGCTCGGCGTTACTCCATCCTGACCGTTCTAGGACCTCAAGAGAGCTTGCCTCAAGCTCCGAGATAGGCGCGTCTGACATGGTCGTTCTCATGAAGATCGGTAGCCTTACCCTCCAGGGCGACCGTACCAGTCTCCAGTACATAAGCGTATTCGGCAAGACGCAGCGCCAACTCTGCATTCTGTTCCACCAACACCACTGGCACACCGCGTTTGTTGATATCAGTAATAATCCCTGCGATTTCCTGAACCAGGATAGGCGACAGACCCATGGAGGGTTCATCCAACAACAACAGCTTTGGATTGCTCATCAGGGCGCGGCCAATAGCCAACATTTGTTGCTCGCCGCCAGAAAGGGTTCTAGCCCACTGGGCCTGGCGCTCTTGCAGTCTAGGAAAGTGTTCAAACACGATCTCCAAGTCCTTCTCGATTCCATCTTTGTCTGATCTTAGAAACGCGCCGGTGCGCAGATTCTCCAACACGGTTAAGTCCGGGAAAACACGCCGCCCTTCCGGGACATGGGCAATCCCTAGTTGCACAATTTTCTCTGGGGGCATGTGATCTATACGCTTACCGTCGAACCAAATCTCACCGCTGGAGGGTTTCTCCAAACCAGAAATCGTCCGCAATGTTGTGCTCTTTCCTGCACCGTTAGCACCGATGATAGTGACAACCGAATCCGCGGCCACATCCATGCTAACCCCCTTAAGCGCTGCAACCTTCTTATAGTGTACGGTGGCGTTGTCGATCCTAAGCAACATTGGTGGATGCACCTAAGTAAGCCTCGATCACTTCAGGATGGTTACGGATGACTTCAGGCGTACCGGTGGTGAGCAGCTTCCCGAAATTCAAAACTGCAATCGTGTCACACAGACCCATCACCGCCTGCATGTCGTGCTCCACCAGCAGGATAGTCACGCCTCGATCCTGCACCTTGCGTACCAACCCCATCATCTGCCTGGTCTCTTCCGGATTCATGCCGGTAAATGGCTCATCCATGAGCAGTAATTTGGGATCAGATGCCAACGCAACGGCCACTCCTAGCGCGCGCTGCAAGCCATGGGGCAGATTGTTCGTTAAATCGTGCTGCCGATTGAGCAATCCAAAAAAATCCAACGCGTCCAATGCCTTCTCCCGCGCCTGTTGCTGCCGGGCTTGGTCAGTACCCAACAACGTGCTTAGCAAACCCGATCGACTTCGAAGGTGACAACCGATCAGCACATTTTCCAGCACTGAGAATTCCTGGAACAAGGTTGTGGACTGAAACGTCCTTACCAGCCCAAGCTCCGCGATCGTGCTAGTACGCAGTCCAGAAATATCCTTACCGCGATATATCACACGTCCGGAAGTGGGGGCATAAAACCCACTGATGACATTAAAAGTGGTGGTCTTACCCGCCCCATTTGGCCCGATTAGACCACAAACCTCACCCTCCTCCACCTCTAACGACAAGTCGCTGACAGCGGTCAAACCGCCAAAGGTTCGAGTCAAGTTTTGGATTTGCAGAATGACCACGATGATCGTGAACCGGGACTAGGAAGTCTAGAGCGAGTCTGGCACAAGGAGGTGTAGTATCCAGCAAGAATCGGGGATCTCGGTGACTTAGACAAAAACAAACCCCACCGCCTTACCCATGACGGTGGGGCATGATCACATCTAGTGCTGACGTCCTTGTCTCGCTATTACTATGGGTTCTCGGGGGTTTCCGCACCTACAATCTTCTTCAGGGATTCCACTCCCCCGTACTTACTCTTCTCTTCTTCGTAAATTCTGTTCTCGTGCTTGGTCTGCCAGATGTGCCACACGATCCAGAACACTACACCAATGATAAACAGCAGAAACTCTGATCCAACAAAAGGGTAAATTGGTCCGATATCGGTAATAGTACCGGCCCAGTTTTCAAAGCTACCTGTAGACATACTTAATCCTCCTAGTTATCTGCCAAGTTTACCAACCTCTTGGCGCTCTGCATTGATCACGTCTTGCTCATCGGCGATGTATCGATGTATCGCGCCGACATCCAGTCCAGCCAACTCGACCTCACGTGGAATACGCAGGGCCCCTGCCGATTTCAAGATCTTGGAGATGATCCAACCCGGCAGAAAACCTAACACCCCGAACATGATGATGGCGCCGATAATCTGACCCAGCGGATTGATCGCCGCATATTCGGTATTGGGGGAGGATGGATAACCCCACAGCATAAAGCCTGCGATCACCACTCCGAAAACGCCGGCATAACCGTGTACTGCCACCGCGCCCACCGCGTCATCGACTTTAAAGGTGCGCTCGACCCAGTAGTGCATTTTGTACATGAATATCACACCCAGACCTGCAATGATCATCGCCTGTATAGGATGATACAGATCGTTTCCCGCAGAGGCCGCGATGATCCCGGCAAGCCCCGACGAGTACGTCCAGAAGGCGTCCCCCTTGGAGATCATGTACCCCATCAACAGCCCGCCAGCGAGCGACATTAGAAAGTTGAAGGTAATGGCGCTCAGTGTCGTCGGCCCCAAGTAGATGTTAGTGGCAGAGAAAAACACTCCATCTCCTTCCTGTATGTCCCACATGGGAATGTTGCAGGCGACATAGAAGCCCCAGAACCCGGTGTAAATCATAAACAACCCAATGGTCACCAGCCAGGGATTGCGAGGATTAAGGTTGTGAGGTTTTCCATCTGGTGCAAACTTCCCGATGCGTGGACCTAAGTTGACCAAAATACCAAGTGCGAATCCCCCGGCAATGGCATGAATAACGCCAGAGGCATAGGCATCATGATAGCCGAGTAGCTGAACCATCCAGCCGTCAGCGTGCCAGCCCCAGGCCGCGTCGATAATCCAGAACACCGAACCGATGGCTACCGCGAGAATCCAAAACGCCGAAGATTTGATGCGTTCAATCACTGAACCTGAGACGATGGATGCCGCGGTCCAAGAAAACAACAGAAACGCCGCCCAGAACACACCGTTGATACGCGCCCAGCCGTTTTCAAGGTCGTCTGCACCACCCATGTGTGCGCCCATTACAGGGCTCCAGGCCACGGCATGCGGCGCTTCGACTAGCCCGCCGATAATCCCCGGGCCATTGGGAAATGCAAAATAGATCCACCATCCAAAGAAGAAAAAGGTGATGGTCACAAGTGGGATCAGCATGGTGTTTTTCATCAGTGTGTGCATATGGTTCTTATGCCGCGATGCACCCACTTCATACATGCAGAACCCCACGTGAATGAGGAACATTATTACAACGGTGAGCCAGTAATAGAACTCGGTAAAGATCACTCCTAAGGCGGTTAGTTCATTGTCCACAACTTACCTCCCCGGTTTTTCCGGTGTTGGTGAGAGTTGAGCTTCTCCTTCTTGTTGACCCCACACCTTATCCTTGTAAGCAATCTAATTAGTGGTGTCGGGGGCCTTTATACTACTAAATCGATGCTATATAAAATGCGCTAACGCCTTACCGCCGGTTTATACGTCGATAACCCACTGAAACTTAAACAAAAACAGGCGGCAAGCTCTTGCGAGCAATGCCGATGTTGTGAAACTAATTAGCAGCTCATTACTGGTGGGTCCGCCACCGCCTCAGCCCACTGTGGCTGGAAGGCCAGGATGTCAATGGCGCCGGGAATACTGGGGTTAAACATGCTGTTATGCCAGTAGGTGGCCTGAAACAGTAGATCATCGTGTGACAATTGACGCACCGCACAATGGATCTCATAGCGCTGGCCATGTTGCTCAAATGTGAGCCTACAACGTCCGGCCGCCAGTAGAGCGGTGGCGAGTCTGGAGTCCTGGGCAAACAGCGCTGTGATCTCGTCAGCGAATTCTTGAGAACGCTGATAATAGGCTTCGGCCAAGACCCGAAGGCCTGCAGCGTAACGTTCCGCGGGATCATGCGTGCGCCGCACAATGTGGCGAAACTGTGCGGTCACCTGCTTGGATTCGCGTTTTACGATGAGCACCGTGATCTGACCTAAGTCACCACCATCAGGCAGAGTAACCAACGGGCGCATGCCCGAGGTCGGTCGTCCGCTACTTCGTCGCACCGCATATTGGCGCAGTCTGCACTGCCAACCGAAGAAGTGCGAGCGAATGGCAGATTGAGAGGAGTCGGGTAAGTCAGCCATGCCGATCGTTAACAGGAAAGTCTGTTTTGGCAGACTTAATGACGGTAACAGCACCTGTCGTCATTCGCGGTTATAGGTATTCCGCAGCAGCATCCTTAAACCACATCCACAAATATTCGGCAAAGCTTCGACGAACGACGACATCGAATGTGGGCACATCATCGACATGACGAATCAGTACTGAGACCTTGGCGATGCCACTCTGCGCACATTGACCTTTGTTAAACACACGAGGGTGGAGGTCCAGGGTACAACCTTTTGAAATGACCTCCCGCGCACAGTCGCCGCCGATTCTTATAATTGTCTGGCCGGCACTGATGTCCGTAACTGCTGCAAACAAATCCCTTAATGCTTCACTTAGCTCCTGCAGCAGGGACTGTCTACGATCCTCAGCACAAATTATTAGCCACTCATTTGGCCCGAGCCAACATGCCTGGGCTTGTTTACTCTCGGTCACCGTATTTGGCGCCACCGGCACACTGAATCCCAAGGCAGTCTTGACCGCGGCATGGAAGGTTTCATCATCGAGATCACCGTGTAGATTCAAGTGGCCGAGAAACGGGCGTTCCGAGACCACGACCGCGCTGTCAGCAACAGTCGTCGCATTTTGAACGGCACAGGCTACCAATGGACTTTCGCGATCAGCCACGCTGTCTCTCTCCGTCGGTATCGTAAAAGACCGGGTTACTGATTGTCGCGACAATCGTGCGACCACCTGCCAGCGGCGCATAGACTTTTTCACCCATACGGGCGCGTCCACCTTTTACTAATGCCAACGCAACGGATTTCCCCAGGCATGCGCTGAAGTAACTGGAGGTCACATGACCGATCATAGGCACCGGTGTTTGGTCAGAGGGCGTATCGACCAGCTGCGCACCCTCAGGTAACACCTCTTTGGGGACATCGGTAAGAAGCCCCACCAGTTGCTTACGATCTTCGCGCACACAGTCGGCCCGGAACAACGAGCGCTTACCCAGAAAGTCCTTATTCTTAGATACTATCCACTGCATACCCAAATCTTGTGGTGATACCGAACCATCCGTGTCCTGACCGACGATGATGTAACCCTTCTCAGCGCGCAACACATGCATCGCCTCGGTTCCGTAGGGAGTGATATTGAACTCTTTACCCGCCTCCATACACGCTTCCCATACTCTACGACCGAAGTCCGCTGCTACATTAATCTCATAAGCTAGCTCACCACTAAAACTAATCCGAAACACACGGGCGAGAACCTCGGACGCAGTTCCTTCGCGGTACGACATGAAGGGGAAACTCTGCGGTGAAAAATCAATCCCCGAGCATACTCTGGTCGCTACCTGACGGCTGTTCGGTCCTGCCACCGAGATCGTCGCCCAGTGATCGGTGACAGATGTGAGATACACCTTCAGATCCGGCCACTCCGTCTGCAGCCACTGTTCCAACCACCCCAAGACATGGGCCGCACCGCCTGTGGTCGTGGTCATGTGATAGTGATGCTCGCCGAGTCGTGTGGTCACCCCGTCATCCATCACCATCCCATCTTCCCCCAGCATCAGCCCGTAACGGCAACGGCCGATTTCGAGCTTTGCCCAAGCGTTGGTATACACTCGATTCAACAGCTCAGCCGCATCCGGTCCCTTAATGTCAATTTTTCCCAGAGTAGATGCATCTAAAATCCCTACGCTATCTCGAGTCGATAGGCATTCCCGATTGACCGCCGCATGCAAATCTTCGCCGTCCTTGGGGTAATACCACGGACGTTTCCATTGCCCTACATCTTCGAACTTGGCGTCGTGCTCCACGTGCCACAGATGCATGGCGGTC
>JAOTYS010000287.1 GCA_029861795.1 Gammaproteobacteria bacterium
GTCGTGCAATCAGATGGAGGCGAGTATGGTAGACAGGCATCATGAACTTGCCGAGAAAGTCGTCGAAGCATTCAGATCCAACCTGAGCGAGACGACGTGCAGGCAAATTTCCGATAGTGAGTTCAGCCAGCTGGTGGATATGATCAGAGAGGCCATCTCGAAAGAATTGGAAGCCGCTATAGACCTTATTGAGGAGGTGGCGAGAACACTGCGAGAAGGAGTAGATAAACCAGATATCGGTATGTAGAAGTTGTCGAAGCTGTGCCGCTAGGTGGCGTCGCCGTGAATGACTTGATCCTTTTTTTCCGGCCGCTGCCCCAGCACCATCTCCCGCATTTGGTATTTCTGTAGCTTGCCGGTGACCGTCATAGGAAACTCTTTGACGAACTGGATGCGCTTCGGGATCTTGAAGTGGGCAATCTTGCCCTTACAGAATTCCTGGATCTCCTGCGCGGCGGCTGTCTCACCGGCATGGAGTTGGATCCAGGCCATCACCTCTTCGCCATAGTATTCATCTGGTACGCCGAATACCGCGACCTCGGCTACCTTGGGATGGGTGAAGATAAAGTCTTCTATCTCCCGAGGATAAATGTTTTCGCCACCACGAATGATCATCTCCTTAAGCCTGCCGGTAATTTTCACGTACCCCTCCACATCCATGGAGCCCAAGTCACCGGAACGCAACCAGCCGTTTTTGTCCACCGCTTCGCGAGTGGCTGCGGGATTGCCGTAGTAGCCCTTCATAACGTGATAGCCGCGAAAGCAGATTTCGCCCACTTGTTTAACTGGCAGGGTTCTTCCGCTTTTTAAATCTACAACCTTCACTTCCTGATATGGCAGATTGGTTCCCACCGTTTCGACCCTGCGCTTCATACTATCGTCTCGTGACGTCAGATGCGTGATTGGTGACGCCTCGGTTTCCCCGTAACCGATCAAGATCTCGGCGCAGTGCATCTCCTCCATCACCCGTTTCATCAGTGCGGGTGGACAGGTAGCCCCAGCCATGATACCGGTGCGTAAGGTGGAAAGATCGAACTCTTTGAATCGCGGATGCTCGAGCTCGGCGATAAACATCGTGGGAACACCATGGATGGCCGTACATCTTTCCACCGCCACCGCCTGTAAAACCGACAAGGCATCGAAATGCTCGCAAGGGATCACGATGCAGGCACCGACGGACAGGCATAGGAGATTGGCGAGCACCATGCCGAAGCAATGATAAAAAGGGACGGGAACACATAGGCGATCCACTTCGGTGAAATGCATGGCTTGAGCCGAAAAGTAGGCGTTATTAAGTATATTATGATGGGTAAGTAGCACCGCCTTAGGGAAGCCGGTGGTGCCAGAGGTGTACTGGATATTAATAGGATCATCCATATCCAAAACAGCAGTCATGCTTTCGAGTTTGCCCATAGGTACCGTGTCCGCCACCGCTAAGACCTCCTGCCACGTCGTAAAGCCTAGGTGAGGCCGTTTTGTGTGGGTCGAATCGGTCGGGTCATACACAACTACCCTTCGCAAAGCAGGAAACGCCTTACTTTTTAGTTCCGGATCGGCACCTTTGAGCTCCGGCATAAGCTCAACCAGCATGGCAATGTAATTGCTAGTGCGGTAGCAAGGAATCGAGAAAATGCCTTGGACCTCGGAGTGTTGCAGCGCATACGCGAGCTCTCTTGGTCGGTAAGCAGGGTTTATGTTTACTAGGATTACACCGGTGCGAGCGGTAGCCATCTGCAGGAGCAGCCATTCGATATTGTTCGTCGACCAGACGCCGATGCGATCACCTTTATGAATGTCCATCGCTATCAATCCCCGGGCAAGACGATCGACGGCTTTTGCCAGGCCGGCATAGGTTAGACGTTGGCTCTGCGGTAGTGACACGACTGCCTCGCGGTCGGGGAACCGTTCGACGATACTCGCAAAGTGCTCCGAAATCGTGGCCCCAAGTAGAGGCTCAGTACCTCCACGATGAAAGTAACTGTTTTGCATCTATGCTCCCACTGGCCTGTTTCCCCTCGCCTCCTCTATGCGGGAGAACCCGCGTGGGCGCTAAAGAGCGCCCAACGCCGCACGCTCATTGCCTTCTTTACTCGCTGTACGGCGAGCTCGATGGCAGCGGCTCGGGGTGGGATCCCTTTTCGGTTGGCATCTTCTAACACGCGCGCAGTATTGCGGCGTAACTTCTCCTGTATGGCCTCGAACGCAGTTGCTTCACTTGCTCGCTGATACTCCATGGCGGCGCAAATGACGCCGCCCGCGTTGGCGATAAAGTCGGGCACGCAGAGCACGCCGCGCTCATGAAGATACTCTTCTGCGTCGACGGTGACGGGTATGTTGGCACCTTCGACGATCAGTTTAGTCTTTAAGCGATGGACATTGCGCTCGTTTATGACATCTGGCCGCGCAGCCGGAATCCAGATATCGCACTCGATGTCAATCACGGCGTCACTTGGAAGCGCTTCCCCTCCAGAATATGCGGCAACACTTTGGCCTGTGCCCTTCCATGCAATAAGTTTGTCGACGTCCAATCCATTCGGATCTTGGATCGCCCCGCGTGAATCGGCCGCGCCCACCAGCACTGTACCCTTCTCCACCAGAAAACGAGCCGCGTGCATGCCAACGGCCCCGAAACCCTGAACAACAGCGCGCGCTCCTTTCAGCTTGAAATCACAATACTCGAGGGCCACATCTGTGGCGTGAGTTAAGCCCCATCCCGTCGCCCCGATCTCATCCAGCGGAATGCCACCAATTTCGCGGGGCAACCCCAATGAACGGCCGATCTCGTCATGCACCCAGGCCATACATTCCTCATCCGTTCCCATGTCGGGTCCGAAGATGTAATCGCGCTCGCCTCTCAGAGCGCAAGCGAGGGCCCTTATCAGATCCTCTTTGTCGCGCTTCGGCATCCTCGGATCACCGTAGAGCACCGACTTACCCCCACCATGTGGCAAACCAGCCGCGGCATTCTTCAGGGTCATCGCACGTGCGAGGCGGACACATTCGTCGAGGCTGACATCAGGCGACATCCGCAGACCGCCGATCGACGGCCCAGCCGCCACATTGTCCACCACTAGGATAGCCTTAAGGCCTACCGACGGCTCATAGACATGAATGACTTTTGCAGGCCCTAGCTCGTCCGCGAATCGGAATACGTCTTTCATCGTCGTCCTTCTCGGTGTTTCACAATTAGCGGCAATTCCGCCTCAATACCAAACCATGATTCGTCGCGTTTATCTTTGATTCAGGTCAATAATCTCGTACCTAGCGTCGCTAGAATTAATTGCTGCCTTTCAACTATCTTGAACCAGGAATCGATCTCTAGGAGATATTGACATGTCGACACTCGAACAGCTTCGTGAAGGAATTGGACAGGCATGGATCCATCTCGCGGAAGGCTGGCGCCATCTGTACGACCGCGCATCGCGGGCGCTAACTAAGTTCACGCCCGTGTGCCGGGAAGGGGAAATAGACAATGTGGATGATTATGTCGCGCGTGAGGGTGCGCGCTGGGCGCTGTTGGCGGCCGAAGTACTCGAAATGACAATCAGATCGTCGCAAAGCTAGAAGCACCGGGGTTGAACGCGAATGATTTTGATATCCGAGTACTTAACGACATGCTCATCGTAAGCGGAAAAAGCACGTGGAACGAGAAGAAACGCGGGGGCGATTTCACCTCATGGAGTGCACCTACGGCAGTTTCGAACGGACCATCCCACTGCCCGCCGGCGCGGATGGACCGGGTGCGCACGCCAAATACCGCAACGGCGTCCTGCGCATCACTTTGTCAAAGACAAAATCCCGCTCGCAGCAACGTATTTTAGGGTCGAATGATCTGCAGGCGGCCCATACATAGTGGGAATCACCCGCATCGATAAAACCACCTTCGAGTGCAAACGTCTCACTAACGTCGTAGCCAACAAACGCCTTTATACCCCTGTCGTCATCGAACCCCTGTTTGTCGACATTAGAACTGCCTACGCCAATACCAACATACCAGTGGGATTCGGTCGCAGCTCTAACCGGCTTTGCAACCATACCCATGACGAGGATGCCGATTGCAATGATGAGCCAATTCACCGTACTAGTTCCGAGGAACGTAGGATCTTCGTGTTACGCCGCCGACTATTGCAACTAGTCTTCGAGAAAGCTGCGCAGGGGTACAGTGACGCGTGCCTCACGAAGTTTGTGCAAGGCGTTCGCTTCGATTTGTCGTATGCGTTCTCGGCTGACATCAAACTCTTTGCCGACCTCCTCAAGGGTATGGGTACTGTCCATACCAATACCAAACCGCATTGCCAGAACTTTCGCTTCGCGCGGGGTTAGCACCTTAAGAAGGTCTCGCGTTCCTGCTTCCAACTGAACATTCGTAACCGACTCCAACGGCGCCTGAATGCTTTCATCTTCGATAAAATCACCAATTTGTGCGTTGTCGTCGTCGCCGACCGGCGTCTCCATAGAAATTGGCTGCTTAGCAATCTTTAGCATCTTGAGGACGGCATCTTCTGGCAGGTTCAAGCGTGCCGCCAGTTCTTGCGGCAGTGCGTGTCGACCGGTCTCCTGCAATATTTGGCCAGAGATCCAGAATAGCTTGCTCAGCCGCTCGATCATGTGAACCGGTATTCGGATAGTACGAGCATGATCGGCGATGGCACGGGTGATCGCCTGGCGAATCCACCAGTGCGCGTATGTGGAGAACTTATAACCACGGCGGTACTCGAATCTGTCTACCGCCTTCATCAATCCAATATTACCTTCTTGAATCAGGTCCGAGAACGGTAGCCCGCGGCCTCGATACTTCTTCGCAATCGAAATCACGAGCCGGAGATTGGCCTCAATCATTTCCTTTTTGGCACGTTGGCCCTTAGCGCTGCCAATAGATATACGCCGGCTGATCTCCTTTAGTTCTCCAATCGGCAGACCAGCCTTTGCTGCGAGCTTGCGCAGCTCTTCCTGGGCGTCGCGAATCTCGCCAGTACGTGCTTCCAGCACATCCACGTCACCGGTTCGACTTATGATCAAAATGTTCAGCCACTCCAGACTCGTTTCGTTGCCCACAAAGGTTTCGAGGAACAGCTGACGTGGTACCCGCGCCTTGTCGACACATATAGCGGTAATCGTGCGCTCGAGTCTGTGCATCTGTCTTACCAGATCACGAATTCTTGCAGAAAACCGGTTGATCTCGCCCGGAACAAAGTTTATCTGCAGAAACGCGTCGGCCAGCTGCCGTCGGACCCTCCTGACCTGGGGACTGCCGACTCCATACCTGTTAAGCGCTCTTGCGAGACGATCGTGATGCTTGTGCATCTGCGCAAACCGCTCACTGACTTGCTCGATATCTAGACCTTTGTTCTTGACGCCGATTGCTGCATCGTCGACGTCATCCCTGGACCCTACGTGCGACGTTTGCGTCGAAATTGCGACAGTCTCTTTGAGACTGGCCGTGCTGTTGACTAGGTCGGTCCAGCGCTTTTCGCCCGCTTCGATGCACTTGGCCATACGCAGCGCTTCGGTCGCAGCTAACGGGCAAGCAGCGATAGCCTCGACACTCTCGCGGGCGCCCTCTTCGATACGCTTGGCCAGTGCAATTTCATCCTCGCGCGTGAGCAAATCCACAAGTCCCATTTGCTGCATATACATGCGTAGCGAGTCTTTGCTGCGGCCCACGTCCTCGAGCGCGGTCGTTAGGGCTGCTTGCGCTTCCTCGGCAGCTTCTTCGTCGGCCGATTCTGGCTTCAGCAGCAGGGTGTCACGGTCCGGCGGCTCGTCAAAAATCTGAATACCGATATCATCGATCACGCTAACTGCCATCTCCATGTGGTCTGTGTCGTGCATGATATCCGGCATGTAGTCGTTGATCTCACGATAGGTGAGAAAGCCCTGCTCTCTACCCTTGAGAATCAGGTCTTTGAATTCCAAGCGTTTCGTTTGCAACTCCATATGTGCCAGTTAGTCCACCTCGATACGTGCTTTGCCAAGAAACATGGTCTGATCAAGTCACACCACAGCGTCTGGCCGTCAGCGACCCTTGTTGCCCTGGGTATGCGCTAACCGCCTGCATCGGCTTTTTGTTGGGACGATGAGACTAGAAGGGGACGTTGATCAATTTCGAACCACTATG
>JAOTYS010000289.1 GCA_029861795.1 Gammaproteobacteria bacterium
ACCATAGAGGGCATTCCTTATGCGGTGTCTACTTATTGTGCGTTGGTTCCATGGCGGTTGTTCGCTGAATCCGTGGAGCGGTCCGGAAAAAGTCTGGTAACAAACCGGGCTCTGATTACCAAAGTCTATTTTCCAAGGATCATCACCCCGCTCGCTCCGATTATCTCGGCATTGCTTGATTTCTTGATTGCCTTGGCTTTCCTATTTCTTTTGATCTTTGGCTATCACTTATTTGCCGATTACGTTTTCGTTCCGAACTGGCAACTGTTGGCCATTCCGTTGTTAACCTTGTTTGCACTTCTGGCAGCATTATCTTTATCGCTTTGGTGCGCGGCCTTGAATGCTATTTACCGGGATGTTCAATATACGTTGCCTTTCGCTTTGCAGATTCTCATGTTCGTGACGCCGGTAATCTATCCGGCCCAGACCGTGCTGCAGCATCTTCCCGACTGGGCCGCAATCTTGTATGGGCTCAATCCGATGGCGGGGGTGACCGAGGGTTTTCGCTGGATACTTCTGGGCTCAGAGGCGCCGTCCGCGCTGCTTATGGGTGCTTCGGTAGGAATGACCCTCGTGCTCTTAGTCGGTGCAGTTCTGTACTTTAGCCGTATGGAAAGTCGGTTTGTGGATGTGGTGTGAGTATGTCGGACATCGCCATCCAAGTTGATGCCCTGGGCAAGCGATACCGATTGGGAGACAACCTCAAGTATCGGACGCTTCGGGATTCCTGGAACAGCCTATTTGTCAGACGAAAAGGCCGAATGGAACAGGACTCAATATGGGCGCTCAAGGACGTTTCCTGCGATGTAAAAAGGGGTGAAGTTGTCGGCATCATAGGGCGCAATGGGGCAGGTAAAAGCACTTTGCTCAAGATTTTGTCGCGAATCACTCGGCCTACGGTTGGGACCGTAGATATCTACGGTCGCGTCGGTAGTCTTTTAGAGGTCGGCACTGGGTTTCATCCTGAACTCACTGGTCGCGAGAACATATTCTTGAACGGCGCGATTCTGGGTATGACGCGTCGAGAGGTGCACGCGAAGTTTGACGAGATTGTTGCTTTCGCGGAGATCGAGCAGTTCATCGATACTCCGGTGAAGCGTTATTCCTCCGGAATGTATGTGCGTCTCGCCTTTGCCGTGGCTGCGCACCTCGAGCCCGAGATACTACTGGTGGATGAGGTGCTTGCTGTTGGCGATGTGTCGTTTCAGAAGCGTTGTCTAGGCAAGATGGGCGAGTTGACCGGGGAAGGGCGAACGGTTTTGTTCGTTAGCCATCAGATGGCAGCTGTTCAGGCCTTATGCAAGACGGCAATGTGGATCGATCATGGAACCATTCGAGAATCAGGGGAGGCGCTCAGCATTATCGACAAGTATTTTGCAGACTCGAGTGATATGCGGGACATTGATCTGCAGTCGCGCAAAGATCGCAAAGGAAGTGGACGGGTGACGTTTAGGCAAGTTGAGTACGAGAGTGAGAACGGACAAGAGTGTAAGTCGTTGGTGACGGGCAGAGACGGAAGAATTGTGTTGCGCATCGAGAACAACTCCTCGGTCAAAATAGGCAATCTCCGTATCGGGGTAGGTATCGATACCAATCTGGGGCAGCGAGTTACAACTCTCAGCAGCGATATGTCCAACGGAGAATTGGGAGAGATCGCGCCCGGCGTGGCCAGAGTGTCGATAAGTTTGAACAAACTCGCGCTCACGCCAGGCGAGTATATGCTTACACTTTTTTGTTCCGTCGGAAACGAAGTTTCAGATTGGGTTCAGCAAGCTGTCAACATGCGAGTTGAATCCGGAGATTTCTTCGGGACCGGTCGCGTGTTGGAGCCGGGGATGGGAGTCATGTATTTGCCACACAGCATGAAGATTGGGGAGCGTGACGAGTAAACTACCACTAAAAGGCGATGTCTTTGACTATATTCGGGCCGCTCGTGTAGTTCCCGGCGAGACCCTGCGCATCGAGAAGGTGTGGAATCTGATTCGGTTTTATCGTGTGTGGAAAGCGAGTCTTTCCGTGGATGCCTCACCCGTTAAGGATAAGTCTCCATGGATGACTTTTTCCGCGATCGAATTTCTGGATCGATTCTTAGACAAAGAGAAAACAGTTTTCGAATATGGATGCGGTGGCTCGAGTCTATTTTTCGCCCGACGGGCGAGGCATGTAATTAGCGCGGAACATGATCCAGCTTGGGCAGAACTTGTAGATAAGGAAATAGGTGAGGCGGGTTATGGAAATTGGCAATGCCGGGTCGTGGAGCCGACTCACAACGACGGACAATGCGATTCGGGGTATTCGTCGCGAGGTAAGTCGTTGAGGGATAAGTGCTTCGAGGCATATGCGAAAACAATCACCGCATACCCGGACAAGAGTTTTGATGTCGTCGTTATTGATGGCCGTGCCCGGGTGGGGTGCGCTATTCATGCTGTGAACAAGGTTGCTGAGCATGGTTGTTTTGTTCTCGATAATTCGGAAAGAGATTGGTACGCCCCTATACACGAACTCTTAAAAGGCTATGGATGGAAAAGGTACAACTTTTTTGGCCCAGGCCCATACAACAGGTACTTCTGGGCCACCACGATCTGGCGGAATCTCGGTTAGGTATTGTGATTCCAGGATGGATTAAGAGGCTGTTCGCGCAGAAGCGGTCCTACGCGCTGAATGAGCTCGATATCAAGTTAAGCAAATACCTTAATCAACGAGACGGCACATTTGTTGAGGCTGGTGCGAACAATGGATTGAGGCAAACAAACACTTTGTATTTCGAGCAAAATCTTGGTTGGCGTGGGTTATTGATAGAACCTGTTCCGGATCTGGCCGAGCAATGCAGAAGAAATCGCCCGAACTGTATCGTGGAAAACGTTGCGCTAGTATCAAATGATTTCGAAGGAGACTCAGTTACATTACGTTATTGTAACTTAATGTCGGTCGTCGTGGGTGCCATGAAGAGTAAAGAAGAAGAGAACGAGCACATCAAAAAAGGTTGCGAGGTACAGAGGATTAGCACTTTCGATATCAAAGTGAAGGTTGAAACGCTAAGCCGTGTTCTGGATAAACATAACCTTGCAGATATTGATCTTCTGTCTCTTGATGTAGAGGGATACGAGGCGAATGTATTGAAGGGGTTGGACTTCGACAAACATAGGCCCAGGTATATATTGGTTGAGGCGCGCTATAGAGAAGATGTCGACAAGGTGTTGCTTCCCCAATATACGAGTATCGCAGAGTTCACCGAGCATGACGTATTGTACCGGTCGGTCTAGGCGTGGTCGTTAGATGAACATTCCGAGAAATATTTTGGAAAATTGTGGGTGGGTGCTGTGCGGTTAGTACGTTTAACCACCAATTATCCAGCGTATTTACAGCAGCTTTACGCATCGCATCCTGGGTTGGGGGGGCGGAGTTACCGCGAGCAACATTCAATGCTTATGGAAGACTGCTTTGGGTGGGTCGATTACTGGAAACGCGCGTTAGAAAAACACGGATACGCAGTATGGGATCTAATCGGTAACGCGGAGATGTTACAGAAAGTCTGGTCGAAGGAGCATGGAATTAACTATGCTGAAGACAATTGGCTGAAGGAAATAGTCGCGGCACAGATTACGCACTATAAACCTGAGGTGCTTTTTGTAAACGACTATAACATCTATCCCGCGTCGTTTTTGAGACAAATCCGACAGAACTGTACATCGATAAAACTGGTTGTTGGATGGTGCGGGGCGCCGTATCGAGATGCCGGTATTTTCAGCGAATGCGATATAGTCCTTACAAACATTGCGAGGGTGGTAGAGGACTTGCGCGGCGCGGGTGTGGTTGCCGAAAAGATGCATCATGCCTTTGCGCCGATCTTGCTGGACCGGGTAAACCGTAATAAGGATGCCCTATCGGACTTTGTCTTCATAGGTTCAGTATTCCTGCAGGATAAATTTCACATTAAGCGTGCCCAGATACTGGCCGATCTTCTAGAGACCACAGACATAGAGATATGGGGACAGGTAGGGGCGGCGGGCCTTAATGCTAAAGCTAAGGGCAAGCCGGGCATACGCGGTCTTGTCAGGAAGATATATGAAGGGATGAATGGGAAGCGGGGCAACGGCGAGTTTACGGAGGACGATAAGCAAAACGTCTTGAAGCTGCGAGCGCACATTAGGTCGCCAGTTTACGGATTACAAATGTTTGAAAAACTTCACAATTCGCGAATTACGTTTAACTCCCATATAGACATATCTCTTAACGAATCGAGCAATATGCGATTATTCGAGGCAACCGGAGTAGGAAGTTGCCTGATGACGGAGAATTCTAAAAATATTACCGAAATCTTTGATCCTGATACGGAGGTTGTCACCTACGAAAATGCCACTGATGCAGCGGAAAAAGTCGTGTATCTATTAGAAAATGAGGACCTACGTAAACGTATAGCTGGCGCAGGACAACGCCGGACATTGCGAGACCATAACTTCGACGTACGTGCGCAGGCCATGAATGAATTGATTCGAGTCAGGCTGGCCTGACGATTCTGTCACGGATGACGTCGGCAAGATATGTTCAATTAGGGATGCGTTAAGGAATCTTTGATTGAATTGTTGGTATGCGCATAGGGGCACTAAGTTTTAAGGGTTTTCGCAGAACGGGACGCAAGCTTGTGCTGCTCTTAAAATCTCTTATGTACCTGATTCGCGCAAGTTCGCTTTTGCCGGGGCGGCTATTCGACCGGTATGGTCGAATGCTTGGGCTGCGAATTCTAATTGCCGAGCGAAAGCTCCACAGACTGCTGCTAAATCCGGTCTCTTCTGTACGCTATTTCGAATTTGATTATGTGTTAAAGAATATGCCCGAGCTCGGAGTGGAAGCGCAAATACTGGATATCAGCTCTCCGTACCTGTTCGGGTTTTACCTAATCGAAAAATACCCCGCGAGGTACATGTATGTTAATCCGGACGTGCGAGAGGCCAAAGAAATCGGATTCGTGATTGACAAGGTAAAGCGTAAAGGTGTGCACAAGTTTGAATCGCAGGATGCAAGGAATTTGTCGTATTCGGACGAAACCTTTGACGTTGTCGTGTGCATAAGCGTGATAGAACATATCGATGGCGATGGAGACACGCAAGCCATGCGGGAGATGTGGCGAGTGCTGAAGCCAGGCGGTGTGATGATCTTGACGTTTCCGGTAAAACCGGAATTCGAAGAAGAGTACCGCAAGGAGAACGTTTATAATCTCGACGTTGGAAAGAAGGGGGGATCATATTTTTTTCAGCGTTACTATGATCAGGATGCAGTTGAGAACAGGTTATACGCAGCGTTGTCCGAATATCGGATAACCAGCCGTGCGTTCTATGCGGAGATCTGTCCGGGATTCTTTTCGGAATACGAGAAAAGGTGGTTGAAGAAAGGACTCGCAGAGACGGTCAAAGATCCGTACTTGATGGACAAGAATATGAAAGAACTGGGGGATTTCGAGAGCTTGTCGGGAATGGGCGTGGCGGGCATTACAATCGAAAAGTCCTTGTGATGATACGATCATCTAGAGGCTGGTTGGAACAATTTTGAAAAGGTTCAACACTCGGAGAGCAGGTAGCGTGAAAAACATGATTCCGGTATCCAAGCCCGCGCTTACCGGTAATGAGATGAAGTATGTCAAGGACTGCCTTGAATCAACCTGGATCTCCTCGGTAGGCGGTTATATCGGGCAATTTGAAGCGGCATTTGCAGAATTCTGTGGAACCAAGAACGCCATAACATGCTGCAATGGTACGGCGGCATTGCACCTAGCTCTCGCTGCGCTCGGTGTGGGGCCCGGGGATGAGGTCATTGTGCCGACGTTGACGTATGTCGCGACTGCGAACGCGGTAACGTATTGTGGTGCTACTCCTGTGTTTGTTGACTCCGAGCCGGACGCTTGGAATATGGATGTGGGCCTTATTGAATCACTTATTACCGATCGTACAAGGGGCATAATAGTTGTGCATCTCTTTGGGCATCCGGCAGACATGGATCCCGTAAATGCGCTGGCCCGAGAAAAGGGCCTGTTCGTGATCGAAGATGCGGCTGAGGCGCACGGTGCGGAATACAAAGGGAAACGAGCCGGTGCGTTGGCGGATGTAGCCACGTTCAGCTT
>JAOTYS010000288.1 GCA_029861795.1 Gammaproteobacteria bacterium
CACGAACCATGGAAAATCCGAGGTGAGGGTAGTAATACGGGAAACCATTTCTGCTGAGGTCACTTCTTCCTCCTCGAAGGTGACCACCGTTTTCAAAACGTAATAGTTGTAGATCGTGACTAAACGGGGTGCATTGTGTGTTGTAACCGCGCGAATCATGACTGGCAGCACTGAATTCAACGACAAAAGGTCAGCGCCTGTCCCGCCACGCGATCCACTGGCGAATCGGCCCGAAGTCGTACCTCGGTCCGTCGATACCGATCATTATCTCATCGGCGCCGGCCGCCACTAGGTCGTCGCCCAGCGTGCCGGGATCGCCCGACACCCCCACTGAACGCTCGATCGCCTTTGGGTCCCGACCGACCTTTCGACACCACTCATCCAGCACCGCGTTCTTGTGCCGCAACGCCGCCGCTGGACCGTCGGCGCCCTTGGGGAATCCGTGCCAGATATCGGCATACCGTGCGGTGATGCGTAAGGTCACCTTCTCTCCACTACCTCCGATCAGGATCGGCAGGCGGCCTATGGGCGGCGGATTGAGCTTTGCAAGCCGCGCCTTGATGCGCGGCATGGCGGCATCGAGGGCCTTCAGTCGCGATCCAACCGTACCGAATTCGTAACCATATTCGGCGTAGTCCTTCTCGAACCAGCCCGCCCCGATGCCGAGAATGGCACGGCCGTTCGAGATGTGATCGAGCGTGCGCGCCATATCGGCAAGCAGCTCCGGATTTCGATAGGAGTTGCAGCTGACCATTGCCCCGATGGTGATGCGCTCGGTCGCTTCCGCAAACGCGGCCAGCATCGTCCAGCACTCGAAGTGCTTGTCGGATTGGTCACCCAATAGCGGGTAGAAGTGATCCCACGTATACAAGGTATCAGCGCCCTCCTGCTCTGCCATCACAGCAGCACGACGAATGTCCTGCCAGTCAGCGTGCTGCGGATAGATTTGAACGGCGATGCGTGTCATGGCTTAGATATTCTCAGCGACGATTTTCTTGAATTTCACAGCTATCAACATTCAATCCCACCACAACATCGGCGTGATGGTCAGCAATTCGGCACCGGACTTCGTCACCGATAGTGTATCTCAATGATATGTTGCGGTCCGATATAAGCACAAACTGATGTGGTATCAGCTCTTTTCACAAGCGACGGTTCAAATACTCTGACGCTGATTTTCTTTCGAACGCAGTCACGAGGATCGCGAACGACTATAATAATTAGCGCCTGCGAAGCGTTAACGTAGCTCATCGCCAAACACCTCGAGGTCTTGGTTCCTTGACCAGCCCACGGGGAAATCGAGCTTATTGACACCGAGTGCTGGAGATCGTGGCGACAGTACTAAAGCGATTTTCTGAGATTTCTGATAGCCACGTGAATTAAGTACCTCACTACTATGCTGTTATTGTCCATCACAGCGGTGACCGGAACATGGTCTAGATTGTTTCGGTGCACCTAAAAGTCGGTGTCTTCGATTTGGGAACGGGTCGTCGAATTCAATAACCAGCAGAACATTATCGAAGACACCTTTTTCATTCATGGCGATTGAACTACTAGTGGAATGGAGTGTACTTGCGGCGGCCGCGATCTCGCCGTTGCGATTATGTGCCAAAAAAAACTTTTGGCGCATGTTTCCGAACTACGGTTATTTGCTTGTCGGTGCTTTGACAGCTTATGTAGTGGTTGTGACTGCGCTCACCATATACGCACCGACATACCTGCGGCCCTTGGCGGGTATCATCGGTGTTGCTCTCATTATCGTACTATGGCGAGGTCGCGCCGGATATGGAAAACGGCGCGGCCTTGTGCCCGGATCGCTTGCTCTGAGGCCTTCTCTCGACTCTTTGTTTGACCATCGGTTCTATGAAAAACAGCATCACAAGCACGGTCCTATGTTCAAAATCAGTCAATTCTATAGACCGATGGTGTGTGTCACCGATTTAAGTCGGGGATTGGAACTTATCCGCCAAAACGATCTTTCTCTCGGCCCACCATTGCTGATTTTTGATCGGTTTATTCCTGAAGGCTTCATCCGCAACATGAGTAGTGACGATCATCAAGTTTATCGAAAAATACTTAAGACGCTGCTATCGATGGATGTCGTCCACAACTCTGAGCATCGAATTTCATCTTCGTTTGCCAGCGGAATTGACCACATGGCGCAGGAAAGTCGCTGCACTGTCGGCGGTATACACCCCGCCAAGTATCTGGACGACATATTGTACGATGTGTTTCTGCGAATTTTCTTTGGTGTTGAATCTGACACCGAAAGAGGTCAAAGATTGCGTGAACTCTATACTAGCCTTTACGCTTACGGCCTCGCTTTTTACGGACAGGAGGTTAGAACTGCAGTCGAGGAAATCACCGAAATAGTAAGATCACAAATCAACGAACTGGCCCACGCTTCCCCTGACGAGTCAAATCCTGCCTGCTTCCTTGATAGGTTATTGAAGCTTTATCCGGAGATGAGTGATGACTTGACAATTATTCAGAATCTGATTTACGTCAATCGGATTACACGTAGCGACGTGGGGGGCTTGTTAAATTGGATTTTTAAGCTGTTAAGTGATAACCCAAAATGGGCTCAGCGTCTTGGAGAAGAGCCCTTAGCACGCGATGAAGGTAGTTGGCGCCAACCGGAAACATTGGCTGGCAGAATTGTCGCGGAAACCTTACGACTTGAACAAAGTGAGTATTTATGTCGAAAAGTGCTAGAGGACATTCACTGGCAAGGATTTTGGATTCCAAAGGGATGGCTCGTGAGGGTGTGTCCGCGTGATGCCCACCAAAACGAGGCCGTGTTCGAGAATCCGAGAGCATTTAATCCGGATAGGTTTCTAGGCCGACATTACGGAACGTCGGAATATGCCCCCTTTGGGATCGGTCGCCATTCTTGTTTGGGTGCGCAATTCGCGGTTACGATCGGTCGTATTTTTGTCAATGAGCTCGGAAGGCATTGGAAATGGACTGTGGTTTGTGACGGGCCACGAGAGCTAAACAGCCATCATTGGAATCATTGGCGCCCAAGCCCAAATTTTCGTGTGAGCTTTTCTCCGTTGTCGGCATAATTACTTAGCGCGGGGTCAAGTGGATGGATGGCGTGCCCAATGCCGCCTAACCTTCCGGCTTAGCGGCGGCGCGCTGATGTAGACACTTTTATTCCTCACGGTTCGCTGCAACTGGTTGTTATACAGCTAATAGTGCACAAATCTAGCCACCTTGCTCCTGAGTATCTTTATTAGTTCGGGGTCCATGTATGCATAGTTATCTGGAATATCCAAAACTATCAATCGTTTGTTCTTCAGCGCGTCTTTGTATTTCTTAGTTATCTTGTTACGGTGAGATTTCTCCATTGCGAAAACAATATCTGCCCACTCCACCAAATCTCCGCTTATGACCGTCCTCGCGTGGGAGTTAGTTCCAGCCCCGATTGCTTCGACGTTCTCATATTCAGAAAACACCGCTTCGGCAGTAGGGCTACGAAGTCTATTCTCGCTACAAATGAATAGAAGGTTCGTCATCCGAGGACCGTATAACTTATGTTGAACGATAAAAGTACAGTTTATTGATATCCCTTGTTAGGCATGGTCCGTCTCGACATTAATTAGTTAGGCTCTTCCCTCGACTCTTGAATACTTCCCAGGCAGGCTTAGGCTCTCCACCAACCGTATGAAGCCCAAGTGAGACTAGGAAATTGACGAACTTTTCCTTTCCTGCAGTAACTCCGTAGTAAGCGGCCTGATTTTCAGCAAAAGACTGCGGAAAGTCGTAGAGCAAGAAATAATTTGCAAACGGTATGCGTTCACCCACCTCATCCCACGCATCGAAAAAACCACGTACAAACTCAGTTTGCTTTTCGGGAGAACTCAACGAGGAATGTGCGGGGTAGCCGATTTCCTGAATGACTAATGGACGACTATCAAGTCCGTTCACAAGGTTAAGCAAATCTTCCTTAGCATCCTCAGAATTCTTAAACACCCCTTCGGTTCCGTGTTGTCCATGATAGTAAGTAAGAAAATGCGCATCCATCGATGCTGTCAGATCTCTAAACTTCGGTTCAAGAAGACCGTTGTCCGTTACTGTAGTCCCGACGATGAGATGAGAAGCGATTTTCTTGGCATACGTTCTTCCCTCTTCAAGAAATCGTTTAAAGGGTTCGAGTTCGGCCGGGTGGAAGCTCAGGTAGATATCGACTTCATTTCCGATCGAGAGATAGAGAACCTTGCTCTGTAAAAGGGGCGAAAGTCCATCGAGAAGAACCTTAAAACGTCGAATGAGCTCTGGATCGTCGAGTGACATACTCTCCAAGTCGGTCGGGAGATCCTTCGAGGTAGTATTGAGTACCTGAACGCCTAAGAAAAGCACACGCCCTTCGTTGAGCGTAGCGGCGCCCTTAAGCTCATCTAAGGTGAACTGGCCTTCTGACGGTTCAAGTGATGGCCAACTATGAGAGAGTACTCCACCCGTGCAACCTGCATTCGAACTCTTCGTGATCGCGGCAAGATAATCCTCAGGTTTTGGAGGGAATGGATCGAGTGAGGGAAGATCGGTCATCGAAAGAACTCTCTTAGTAGAGGGAGAGCTAAACGTCTTTCCCGCACCCATCCACGCCTCGGAATGCCACTGCGCAGCAGAACGAGCCTGAGGGATGGAGTCTGACGACACCATCCAAAGGAGGAAAACGAAACCGAGCAAAACGAGAGCACCAAATTTGATATACAACAGTTACCAGCTCCACTCATTGTTTAGTGCGTGATGACGAAGAATGACGTCTCGAGGTAAGCCGGGCCGCCGGTATATGCTGCTACCCTAGGCGCCACATGACTATCCTGGCAATGGGCTTGAGCCCATTGTTAGGCCTTCGGATTTAAAACTTTTATTACGGGCCCTCCATTTCTCGATCCTCGTAACCTGGACCAAACCGAGGAAAGCGTGGTAAGTCATCACGCATCTTCAGCCAAGGTGCTTCATTTTCACAGAATAGGTGAAACGTTGGCTCAATGTCCTTTGGTCGATCCAGCACACCAGCAAAGACGCTTATTTCCCCTTTATCAGGTCGTTGAAAACATAGGGTGCTTCCACAAGTTGGACAAAAGCCCCTCTGGATGCCCGGAGAGGATTCATAGAGCTTCGGGAAGCCCTTGGTCCAAGCGAGCGAATCAGGCCGAAAGCCTATATATGTTAGAAAAGCTGCCCCTGAAGCCTTCTGGCACCTTTCGCAATGACAATGACCTACCCAGAATGGGTCTCCGCTTCCACGAAACCGAATGTCGCCACAGAGACAGCCTCCCTCGTAAACAGCATCTTTGCTCATAGTGCCCTCCTTCAAGTTTCGTTGTCTTGTTAATAGAGTAGCGGATCGACCTTCAAGCCAAAAGGAGCCAAAAGGGGTCGGTGACGATTTTGCGCAACAAACTCGGCATTTGGTTAATTCGACACCGACCCCTTCTATTTCTCAATTCGTACCGCGCTTCTTCATTGTTCCTGCAGTTCATTCTGACCCCTTGATTATCACCGCGATTTGGGAGCGACCCGTTCGCGGAGCGCATCGATTAGCCGCCCGCACTCGGCGGTTGCTTGCGAAAGCCCATCCACCGTAACGTCACTTCCCTTCAGATACTGCAACACCACCTCCTCAGCGCGCATGAACTCCTCGCATGCGTGGGCGACATCGGAGGCGATGTCCAGCGGAATCGTCGTTACGCCGTTGCAGTCACCGTGCAGGAGGTCACCGGGATGGGCCGTGACACCACCAACATGTACGGGGATCTGTATCGACGGAATGTGGCAGTAGCCATGCGCACAAATCGTTCCGTTGGTGAAGACGGGGAATTCCATCGCGCGTACTTGATCCAGGTCGCGTCCTGCTCCGCTCGTTATCAGGCCGGTAGCGCCGAACGCCTTGTAGGTAGTGCACATGATTTCCCCGAACGTTGCCGCTGCACACGGATCATCGAGATCCTGGAACACGACTACCGCGGGAGACGGAGCTTGTGAGAATGCGGCGACCTGCTGTGCCACGCTAGAGTAAGCATCACCCCGAGCAGGAGCAGCAGATCGAAATGTCGCTGTGACCGCGTAGCCCACCATGGGCGGGAATTCAGGGAAACAAGGC
>JAOTYS010000290.1 GCA_029861795.1 Gammaproteobacteria bacterium
GTGAATTCTTTGTAGTCCAAGTCACCGGCGAAATAGGTGGAACGCCCTTTCTGCTCTGCAATACCGTCGCCGTCATACATACGTAACGTGTCCACCACAGGTCTGCGTTGGTGCGCTACCAACCACAGCCGGAACATGTGACGTTTCTTTTCCGGATCGGCGTCGTCTTCAAACGCCGTGCGCGTATGTAACATAGTCTGGTTATTGAAAAACACCGCATCGCCAGGCTCCAACATGAAATCCAGGCGAATGTCTTCACTGTCCGCCACTTGATCAAATAGATCAAGCGCTTCCAGTTCCTGCGCACCGAGCTCTGTGCCTAGCTCCTGGTAAGCGAGATCTATGTATGCACGAAGATAATGCACACTGAAACAACCTTCGCATTCGGAGAACACTGGCACCTTGTGGGGGGTAACTGGAGATTCACCAGGCTGCTCCTCACCGAAACGGTGATAGTAGTAACCGTCAAACAACGGATCGAGTAATTCCGGTCGCAACGATAGGATCTTATTGTAGATCGCCGAACCGCTGGAAAATCCGCTTATCCCACCACGCATAGCTTGGCGCAAACAAAACATCGTCACCACGTCACAAGCATCCGTATGCAATGCCAGTTCCCTGCTGTTACGATAAGCACGCTCTCGAGGGTCTTTCCCACCTACATCGATGACATGGCCCAAGCGATCTCCCATCATACTCTGAGACATTGCAGTACCGAAATGAGCACCGAGTCCCCAGAAAATCATTTCTAGTTCCGCTTGCTGGTACTTCCACACAGGGATACGCCGTAATACTATCAAGCCACGGCCTTGCATCACTTGGTCACGCCAGGTAGATACATCGTCCTCGATCTCCGCCAAGTCGAAACTGCTCTGTTCAATCTCGTAGAGGGTGAGTTGCCTACGTTGCACTTCACGCAACGCCTGATCGAATGCCTGTAAGTGGCGGTCGGAAAGATCGACAGATACCGCATCCTTCCCCGTCAGCTCGCTGGCTTTCCATGCAGCGGGGTGATCAATTGGATGTCGTTGAGATTCCATATTTCGGGAATAAAACTTACAGATCGCAATATACACATAATTGCTGAGTGATCAACTAGCTATGCTGCACCGCCGGTCGAGTTAGGTCCCACAACTGCGTCTAATTCACGGGCCTGAGATAGCCATTAGCACAATGCATCAGAGATTAATTTTAACACAGGCGTGCTGACGGGCTCGCGCAATTAAAGCATATTCATTCTTATGTAACACACCCGTTTGTGTAACCAAAATCCATTTGCCGCGGTTGCCCACAAATCGGTTAGTGATATATTAGCCGGCGAGCATCAATGATGTAATTTTAGTACGAAGTCGAGTACAGAGAAAACACTGTGTGATCACGGTTTTTTCTCGCCCGTAACTACCCTTTCCAAACGACAAGTTCAGGAGGAGTAACAATGAAGATTCAAACGTCGTCTCTCAATCGGCGCGATTTCTTGCGGGTTGTCGGGTTGAGTGCAGTTGCCATAGCAGGCGCTCCGAAGTTGGCCATGGCCAGTACCCCCCTCGAAGAGATCAGAAAACGTGGATACCTTTTATATGGCTTCAATGGTGAACGTCCCTATAACTACCTGGATCCGGACGGAAGCCTGATAGGCTCTGAGATAGCAATTGCTCGGGCAGTTGCCAAGCAAATGGGTATAGACGAAGTCCAAGGGGTTGCGATGAACTTTGACTCGTTCATCCCCGCGATTCAGGCGGATCGAATCGATACATGTCTTCCTATCTTCGTGAAACCCGAACGATGCAAGATCATTCAATATTCAACTCCACATCTTAAAGAAGGCCAGTCTTGCATTGTTCCTGCCGGCAACCCAAAGGGAATCCATGGCTGGGATGACCTGGTAGGCAAAGACGTAAAGGTTGGTCTTATCGCTGGCACAACACCAAACGAGATAGCTGCGAACGCCGGCGTAGATAACTCTCGTATAACTCGCTTTCCGGACACCACAACACTGACAGCAGGCATGAAGAGTGGCCGAGTTGATGCAATTGTAGAAGCCTCTGGCACCATTCGTCTTATATTCGAAGAGCTGGAGGGCGCTGGATTTGAACGTGTGGTCGGGTGGACTAAACCGTCCAACACAACAGGCAAAATTGAGTTCTTGGCAGCCTTCCCCTTTAATGCCGAGGCGACAGAGTTGCGAGATGCTTTTGATGCTGAGTTGGTGAAGCTGTTGGCGGACGGCACGGTTGACAGCCTTACTGCGGAGTATGGCATCGGTCCTGCTGACAGGCCTGGTGCTAACGACCCCACTCTTGCCGAGGAGTGTGCTGCCTAAACAGAAAGGCAAGTAGCGGTGGAGATTATCGAAGCGGTGCTTCCTGCGCTGTTCAGGGGCGCCAAGATCACCGTGCAGGTAACATTACAGGCCGGTATCTTGGCGCTCATAGTCTCCGTAGTCGTGGGCGTACTAAGAGATGCCTCAAGTTCTTTCATCAGGATACCCATCGGGGTCTATGTTGAGTTTTTTCGTGGAACCTCCGCGTTCGTCCAGATTTATTGGGTGTACTTTGCACTCCCCCTGCTAGGAATTCAGCTATCGGCCATTGCGGCGGGTACGGTCGTTCTGGGCTTGAACGTTGGCGCCTACGGCTCGGAAGTTGTTCGTGGCGCGCTACGCGCGGTAGCTCAAGGGCAACGTGAGGCATGCATCGCCCTTAATCTTTCTAAATGGACGGCATTGACAAGGATCTTGCTACCCCAGGCAATGCTCAGGGTTATTGTTCCCTGGAGCAATCTTTTAATCGACTTGTTGAAAGGGACTTCGTTACTTAGCGCGATTACAGTGACGGAACTCGCGTTCGCGGGTCGACAATCGGTATCCGCCTTAGGTAATCCGTTGCTGATTTTCGGCGTGGTTTTGCTGATGTATCTGATTTTAGCCGCACCAATTGCTTGGGCATCGAAGTTCTTAGACGAGCGGTTGCGTCGAGGTCTCTCGGTCGGGAGACAGTCATGAGCTGGGACTGGCACTACGTGCTAGAGATTTTGCCTGAATTGCTGCAAGCAACAATTGTCACCGTTCGTCTTGCATTACTTGGCTTTGTCGTTGCTATTGTTGTGGGTCTATTGGTGGCTATTGCGCGGCTAAGCAATGATCGAATAATTTCCACGCTCGCCTGGGGTTTCACGGAATTCGTCCGACTAACCCCACTATTGGTACAGCTCTTTTTTGCATTCTACGTGCTCCCTGAAATAGGCATCAAGCTGCCGGCAGAACCTACGGGTGTTCTCGTCATAGGATTGCACTACGCCGCGTACACCTCTGAAGTATATCGCTCCGGCATACGCGCGGTAGCCACAGAACAGTGGGAGGCAAGCATCGCGCTTAACCTGTCAACTTTCGCGATCTGGCGACGAATTATTCTTCCTCAAGCAGTCCCTCCAATGATACCTGCGTTGGGGAATTATCTGATCCAACTGTTCAAGGAGATACCCCTACTATCAACCATCACTGTGTATGAGTTGCTGAACACGGGGAACTTGCTTGCCAGCTCCTCCTTCAGGTACCTGGAGACTCTGACACTCGTGGGAGTAATCTTCCTGTTACTGAGTTACCCATCCTCACTGCTGATTCGCCGACTTGAGTCTAACCTTGTTAAGACTTGAGCAATCACAAAATACGATTCGCGAAAAATATCGCTGGCCGAGTTACTTCCGAGCACGATCAAGTCGCTCGAGCACCGGCGCCATCTCCTCAATCGCACCGGGCGTAATAGGATCAAGGACCAGTTGGAGGTGCGAGATCCCGTGCGCAGCGTACGCGGCGAGTGCCTCCGCCAGTTCGTCCGGTGTTCCGCGCATCGGCTCAACCTCGCGCTTCGCGGCGTCGCCAGCCATGCGCCCCACTGCGCCGGTGAGCGCTACCAGCACCACGACGCTGCGCGTGACCTCGGCCGGCGGGCGGCCGACGTCGGCACATGCGGCATCAACCTCGGCAAGAAGGTTGGGTAGACCGTCGCTGCGGTTACCATACCACTCGTGCCAGCCATTCCACGCATCAGCGTGCGCCATACCGATACGCAGCATCCGCGGTCCGCGCGCACCGAGCATAATCGGGGGACCGTTTAGGCGTGGCCCGCGCGGGACAAGTTCGCATTCGCGCGCGCTGTAGAACTCGCCCTCGTAGTCGATCGCTCCCTCACGGAGCAGCGTGCGAACGATAGTGAATGCCTCGGCGAAGCGCGCAACAGTTTGGTCGTGCACGAAGCCATATGCCTCGAACTCGACTTTGTTCCAGCCCGCTCCGAGCCCCAGTACGAGCCGACCGCCGCTAATCTCGTCCACCGTCGCGGCCTTCTTCGCGAGCATCGCGGGCGAGTGGAACGCTGTCGCTGCGACCAGCGGACCAAGCTCGACGCGCTCGGTGACTGCGCCGATCGCGGCCAGCAACGACCACGCCTCCCACGGCCCCTTCGCCGGTTCGCCGGGGTTTCGGTAAAGCAGGTGGTCCCCGACCCACAACGAATCGAAGCCGACGTCCTCGGCGAGCCGCGCCATTGTTCGTAGCTCCGACCACCTTACCTCGCGCTCAACCTCGGGGAGCTGCACCCCGATTGACAGCGGTCTGTCTGCACTCACCGCTTCCATTCGGTTGCTCTGCGTAGCAATCCTTGCTGCCGTGTCCACACCACGGGAAACGTATCGCTGTCCAGTGAATCACCATGCTTAAGTCCGCAATGGGGAAAGGTCGGGTGAAGCTCGCCCTGCTTCTCCGCATAAATCATCCCATCGCCGGAGAATCGCGCTTGGAAGGCACGGCGGTTGACTTTTGTGCTGTTACCGGCAGCACCGTGAATGATGTGTCCATGGAAACACTGCACATCCCCCGGTTGCATTTCCCAACCCAACAGTTCGTATTGGTCTCGAAGTAACTCGAAGTCGGGCATCGGTTCAAGGTCTGGGTTGTCAAATGCATAGTCTCGGTCCGCTTTGAAAAAACTCTTGGGACGATAGGTTTTGTTCCAGCGATGCGAACCCTTGACATACTCAACGCTGTCCTCTCTTGGCATATAGTCCAGAGTAATCCACACCGAACACATCTGATCACCTTCTATTGGCCAATAAGGCACATCCTGATGCCACGGGGTACGCGATGGCGTACCACCATTCTTGACAAACACTCCATCAAAGAAAATATTGACCTTGCTTGATCCCATCAGCGTGGCGGCGATCTCCGCCGCAGGGGAATTGGAGATGAAATCTTCATACTCGCGGATATCTTGCCACACACCAGCATCACCAAAGAAGAAACCTTGCGCATCACCCCTATCGCGGGTGTATACACGAGCCTGCCACCCGGGATTAGCGAGATTGCGTTCGATCCCTTTCGATAGCACCTCGAGCCACCTAGGTTTAAACCGCCCCCTTAAACAGACAACACCATCCTCCTGATAGGCTCGAACGTCCCCCTCCGAAATCAGTGATGATCTTGGCTTGTGCATGGCTCTCGAATGAGCTCTCCCTTGGATGAGAGGTCCAATGTACCACTGGACCGGGACATCAAGGTAGGTTGCCCATCTCGCGTTGTACTCGGTCTATTGTCCTTTTCTTGTGAACCGTTCAAACACGTCAAGTTGCCAAGGTCGGATGGCCAACACCATGGTTGTTCCTGATCGCTGGTCCAGCGGCAAGCGACGATCATCCGTGTTAGCTTCTTCAAACGCTTCTGCTAATCGACGCATACGACCCAACATCATGGCGTTGGATGAAGATGACAGCCGCCCATTGAGTACTAAGCGACACTCACCGGGTTGTCGGAAATCACAATCAAAGAATTTGTGCTGCACTTGAGAACGAAAGAACTTTTCGATAGGACCGTCAGAGCGCCACTTAAACCGGCGGCTCACCAAAAGCCGGACACGGTTTCCGGGAAGTAACTCAATTATCTTCATTCGATCGAGTTGCACCAGCAGCTTTATGCATTGCGTTTCCGATAGCTCATAGGTAGAAACGATCTGCTCAAATGTCCAGTAGTTGAGAAGGCAGTAGGCAACCAGCAGTAACATAGGATCGCCCACGAGCTCCGCTTCGATATCTTCGGTTAGCTCATCAACACGCTG